>NZ_JBFAAF010000183.1:0-3351 GCF_040639595.1 Micromonospora sp. NPDC023814 | reverse complement strand
GGAGTGACAAACCTTGATACCGGAACCCCGCCTCTCAAACCCCGTTCAACACACCCCTTGACCAGCCACGCCCACGCCTAACTGAACGGCGTTGGTACTAGCGCACCCTGGCGCTCTGTCTTGCGGCCCTGCGGGAAGTCGAAGTCAGAGGCGGATCCCGTCGGGTCGGTGATCTCCCACCAGTCGCGGCGCACGCTGGCGACAAGCCCCAGCGCGGCGGCGATGTTCAACGCGCGTTCCCGGCCGGTCGAGGTGGCGAGGTAGCCGACCGGGTTCGGGTCGTCCTCTGGGTCAGCGGCAGGGTCGTCCGCCACCCGCCGCAGCGCGGTCAGCCGGCGCCCCTCCACGCTGGCCTGCCGTTGCGCGACGGCGTCCGGCTCGGCGTCCGGAAGCGAGATCGCTGTCAGCGTGGCGACGTGCTGACTGGGGGCCCGGTCGCTCAACGACAACAGCGTCGGCGACAACGAGGCGAACTTGTTGGCGAGGCTGTCGCGGTCAGCGGTGATGAACACCTCCGCGTTCTCGTCTGTCACCGCCCGGTCCAGGTCCGCGTCGACGCTGATCTCCCCGTCCATCTGCAGCAGCTTGATCGCATCCACAATGTTCGCCCGTGCGGCCTGTGCTTCACGCTTGCTGACCCCGTCCGCTGCCACGATCCGGAAAGCCGGTAGCCGACCCGTGGCCGCCTCGGCGGCGCACACCTGAGCCACCGACTGCAACAGCTCGCGCAGGCTGATCCGCGGACGCCGCCACAGCTGTTCACAGACCAGCGCGGCCAGCACCAGCACCTGAGCGGGAGCCAACTCGCCTCGTCCGCTTCGCCGCTGCAGCCGCGGTCCGCGATCCCCGGGAACATCGTCACGGCGCTTATGCAGGCGCACCATCCCACCAACGTCGTGAATGTGCAGGGTCCACCCTAATTCCGTACGGAAGAAGTCGGTGATCTCCCGCCGGCCGCGTAGCACCGCCCGGTAGCGAACCGGATCATCGGCCGAAGAGATCCGGCAGGTGAGGATTAGGTGGCGTGCCGCGTCGGCGAGGTCTGGGTCGAGAAGCCGCTGGGTCATGCGGCGCCCTCCGTCATCACGACCTGCGGATCCTGGGCGGCTTCGGTCGGGGTCACGGTGATCAAGAGTTCCGGCGCCACCAGGGTCCCTTCGGCAAACCGGACCGGCAGGTGGGTCTCGGGGCGGCCCAACCGGACCCGGACGACCACGCTGGCACCCTCGGCATGGACTTCGCCGTATCCGGTAGCGGCATCAATCGTGTTGCGCGCTACTTCGATCGCGCCGAGCAGGATCACCAACGCCGGTGTCTCCAGACCGGTGAAGTAACTCAGCGGCACCTCGCCGTCGGTGGCCAGCAACGCGCTGAAGCGTCGCCGGTTCGCTGCGGTGGCGGCAGCCTTCTCCAGAGCGGCAGCCCGGGCAGCACCGGCGTCCGGGACCTTGCGGGGACGGCCGCTGGAGCGACCGACGCGTTCGTGCTCGCGCAGGATCACATCCACCTGGTGCCGGCTGATCCCACCGGCTGCCGGGGTGGCGTGGGCGACGTCTTCTTCGGCCGTCCCGACGACCGCATGCACGGCAGGCCATTGGCCGAACGCGGCCGCGTACACCCGGCGGGCAGCCTCGTCGTCCGGCTGGGCGTACAAGCTGTAGGCGAGTTCCCGGAAGTCGGCGGCCAGATCCGAGCCACGCCGCAGGGCTGTGTAGCGTCGATCGATGGCCACCAGGAGGGTATGCACGGCGCCGGCCGCCGAGGAGATCAGCCGCTGCACCGGACCCAAAGGGGCGAACCAGGCGGCCAGGTCGGACAGCCGACGCACCCGCTCGTCGATCCAGTCCTGCTGATCTCGGGCGTCAAGCAGGCCCGCGTGCATGGCGGCGGTCTCGACCAGCGGCCGGTGCCCGGCCGACTCCAAGTCGGTCAGGGCCGCCTCGACCCGGCGGAGCGCTCGCCCATACTCGCGCGGGAACTGCCGCAGGGCCTCGATGACACGATCACGGTTCTCCCCGAACAGCAGATCATCGGTGACGTCGGACTGCACCATCTGCGCCAGCGCAGCGTAGAAGTCGGCGGTGACACGCTGCATCTCGTCCAGCCTCGTCCGGACGTCATCCAGGTCGGTTGGCAGCAGCCCAGCGTCGGAAGAGAGATGCTCGATCAGATCACGGACCGTGCGTTCGACGCTGTCGAGAAGACGGCTCGGCAGTTGCAGCGCCCGCCGCGAGTCGACGACAGCCGTGCGCACCGCGGCCACCACGGCCCGGCCGATCTTGGTCAGCGCCCAGGCCTCCTGCCGGCGGACCACCGCATCCAAACCCGCGTTGAGCGCCGCATAGTCCCGGAATGGCTCAACGAGATGCGCGCTCGTCAGGTAGTCGAGCACCGTACGCAGCTCGAATTCGGTAACCTGGTCGCGGAAGCCGGCGTCGCGCATCTGCGCCCGGATGTCGGCCGGCGTCGACATCGGGGCGCGTGTCGCCAACTCCTCCAGGGCTGCCAACACTGCCGTATTGCGCTCGCGCGCCAGGTCCTCGGGTTGGCCGAAGCATCGCCACACGACCGGATCGATGTCCTGCCACCACAGCCGTGGCGGGTTCGGCACGCAATTCCTCCCGGACGACCGTTACCTACCGCGCCATCGTCGCGGCACTCATCAACACTTTCTCGCTACTCTCTGAGACGCACCAGTGACCGACGCCGCAAGATTACGGTCTTCAGGGCCCGAAACGCAGCCCTGGGCACAGGAATCGACACCCGGACCACCACTACTGGGCCGTCCCTCATCGAACGTCATCCGAACTAACTATCGACAGGTTGGGTCAACCTGTCTTCAGGCACGTCACGATCAAGGACGCAGCTACCGACTCAAGAACCGCCTCACCGTCATCGACGGCTTAGCCCACCTCGCCTGACCCGGGCACATACTGAACGTGTCCAGCCCGCCCTACGCGCTCACGTTTGTCATGATCAGCGAGACCTCGACGTAAATCAGCGAAGGGGACATGTCACCGAAGGCATGCGAGGGCCAGCTTGCGCTGACCTGACCCGCAGGGGTTGGAGGTCCGCCATCGACGGAGCGCTGTCGGCGTGGCCTCTCGCGAGCGCTGCGGCAGTGTTCGATACAAGCCGACGCGCACCGCAGCCGCGCAGCGGCGAGGGATGGGAGCGGCGTGCGGTAGCCGGGGTTGCCCCTACCGTCTCGCGGCAACGAAGCACATCGACTGCGCCTGAGTCTTGGGCAGGAACCGGGGTCTGCTGCACCGATAGGTGACAGTTTTAGTCACGCGGCCTGACTGGCCAGTGGGGTCATGATGGTCTCGTACTCGATAGGGGTCAACCGGG
>NZ_JBFAAF010000182.1:0-3567 GCF_040639595.1 Micromonospora sp. NPDC023814 | reverse complement strand
CCGGGCAACCGCCCGGATCCCTCCGCGCCCCAACGCCCGGGCTTCGGCCCCCATCAGCAGCCGACGCTGCCGCTCATCAAGATGAGGAAAAATCGCCTCGAACTTCGCCGCCAGCATCTGCTCGGTCTCCGCCTTCACGGCCATACCACATGAAACACGCTCCGGACACGAAACCGCTACTTATTTATCGGCAGGCCCTAACTGAACGGCGTTGGGACTAGAGAGCGTCACGACACCGGCTGCTCGGCCGGGTCACTTGACGACATGGAACTCGGGGTGGGCGATCCACGCGGCCATCGCCGCCGCATCGAGGTAAACGGCGTCGCCGGCTCGTACGCAGCGCCCCGCGCTATCCAGGAGATCGAGCAGGTCCGCAGCGGGCGGGCCGGAGAACTCGACGAACACCCAGCCCGCACTCCGTTCCGCCACGCGCTGAGCCATCCGGGCCAGGGCCGGTCGTCCGGCGAGGTCGCTGACGAAGATGTGCAACAGGACCTCGCAGCGCATCGTCAGCCCGGCAGCCCGCTCGACGAGCTGTAGCTCCTCCGGATCGGTCTCCACGTCCGGGGCCTGGACGTCGTAGCCGTAGGGCAGGCCGTCGGCACAGTGCCAGTAGCTCGGGTCCCGCTGGTTCCGTTTCAGGCCCTCGGCCAGCAGCTCCTCGACCAGGATCGGCTCGACGCGCTCGGCCGGGTGCGGACTCAGGATCCCCAACGCCGTTCCGCCCATGACGGAAGTAGACAGCATCCGACCTCGCCCCCACCCACCGCCGGCCGGCTCGTGGCACCGCTCAGGCCCCCGGTGCCGAGACCTGGAGGTGCCGGTCCAGGCTCTCCACCAGCCCGTCGGCGGCGGCGGGTACGACCTCGTCGGCCCACGTCCGCAGCTCCCGCAGGAAACCGGCGAGGTCCGCCCGGACGCCGTCGACGAGTCGCAGCAGCTCGTCGACCCCGACGTCCACATGCGCACCGCGCTCCTCGTCCGCCCAGACCCGAATCGTGCCGTCCGCGCGGTGCTCCACACCCAGGGGGCGGGGTCGTGCCCCTGGTCCGGCGACGCCCCCGACGGAACCTCGTACCAGGCGCGCCAGTCATTGAGGTCACTGCAGCAGCCCGGGTCGATCCGCGCCCCCGTACCCAAGTCGGTGAGGCGCAGGCCGCCGGGCACCACGAGGGAGCCCGGCTCCGGCCCGGCCGCCGCCACCGGCAGCACGGCGGTCAGCGGATCGTCGTCCTCGGGCCACACCGTGCGGTCGTCGACGTGGTTGTACGCCGCGATCCGCGCCACGGCGGTGCCCACCTCGGCGGCGCTCAGCGCACCGGAGAGCGCCAGCCACGGCCCGACCTCGGCCACCGGCCAGAGCGTGAAGCCGTCGAGGGGATCCGCCTCCAGCACCGGCTGGAGGATCGGCACGTGCCGCGCGGCGGCTGGTCGCCCCGGCACGGTCTCGACGCCACGCCTCGCCCGGGCGCGGAACACCCTCACGGGATCGCCGCGCCGACGACGGCGGCCACGTCCGGCGGCAGCGGGTACGGGCGCTCCGGCGGCAGCAGCGCCTCGGCGGCCACGTCGTCGCCGGCGTCGAGCGCCGCGCGTACCGCGTGGGCTGTCGGGGTCACGTCGGTGAGGGCCACCAGCCACTCGTCCACGTACCGGCGCACCGCCTCGCCGGCGAGCCCGACCTGGAGCGACCGGTGCGGCAGCGGGGCCAGCCGCAGCGACCGCTCCGGGTCCCACTGCACCCGCACCGGGCTGGCGCGCAGCCGCCGCGACCAGGTCTTCCGGTCCGGGTAGCGGTCGAGGTCGAAGCTGCTCAGGCAGGAGTTGGCCAGGGCCCACTCGAAGCTCGACCGGGTGATCTTGATGGCCAGCACCCGCTCCTGCCCGGGCTTCGTGGCCCAGCCGCAGCGGTACATCATCACATTTGCGGCGTGGAAAACCGGCCGTTCAGGGCCAGGAAGAAACGCCGCTCCCTCCCCTCAACGGTCGTGTAACACAGTGGACTGATAGCTTGTGAAATGTGGGTGGGGTGGTGAAGCGGGCATATAAGTACCGCTTTTATCCCACCGGTGAGCAGGCCGAACAACTCCACCGCACCTTCGGGTGCGTGCGCCTGGTCTACAACAAAGCCCTCGAGATGCGGGCCCGCGCATACGCTACGGAACGCCGCTCGATCAGCTACGCCGCATCGTCGGCGGCCCTGACCGAATGGAAACGCACGGAGGAGTTGGCGTTCCTCAACGAGGTGTCCAGCGTTCCGCTGCAACAAGCGTTGCGGCATCTGCACGCCGCCTACGCGGCGTTCTTCGCCAAGCGCGCCGGATACCCCCGTTTCAAGTCCAAGAGGAAGTCCCGGGCCAGCGCCGAGTACACCCGGTCGGCGTTCCGCTGGCGGGACGGGAAACTGACTCTCGCGAAAATGGACGCCCCGCTGGACATCGTGTGGTCGCGTCCGCTGCCCGACGGCGCCGTACGGTCCACCGTCACCGTGTCCCGAGACGCGGCCGGCCGCTGGTTCGTGTCCCTGCTCGTCGAGGACCCGACCGTCCAACCGCTCCCACCGGTGGACACGGCGGTCGGCGTCGACGCGGGGCTGACCAGCCTGGTGACCCTGTCCACCGGGGAGAAGATCATCAACCCGCGTCACGAGCGGGCCGACCGGCGCAGGCTCGCCAAGGCCCAGCGGGACCTGGCCCGCAAGGAGAAAGGCTCCCGCAACCGGGCCAAAGCCCGCGTGAGGGTGGCCCGGATTCACGCTCGGATCGCCGACCGGCGACGGGACCACCTGCACAAACTGTCGACTCGACTCGTCCGCGAGAACCAAACGGTCGTGATCGAAGACCTGACTGTGCGCAACATGCTGCGCAACCACAGGCTGGCCCGCGCGATCTCCGACGCGGCCTGGTCGCAGTTGCGGACCATGTTGGAGTACAAGGCCGCCTGGTACGGGCGCACCCTGGTGGCGATAAACCGCTGGTTCCCGTCGTCCAAGCTGTGCTCGGACTGCGGACGGCCCACCGAATCCCTGCCGTTGAACGTCGGTCGTGGCAATGCCCGTGTGGTGTGACCCATGACCGGGACATCAACGCAGCGAGGAACCTTCTGGCCGCCGGGCTGACGGACAGGTAAAACGCCTGTGGAGCTGGTGTAAGACCTCAACGGAGTCTCTCCGGGCGGGCAGTCGGCGATGAAGCAGGAAACCCCACGGGCGACCAGGGGGAATCCCGGCCCTTCAGGGCCGGGAGGATGTCAACCAGCGGAACGACGGCTTGATCTTGATCTGATCCACGTCATCCGATCCCGCTTGAACGGCGGCACGAAGCGGCCGGCGGCCAGCGCCGCGCGGGCGATCTCCGGCGGGTACGCCTGGTACACGGTCACGGTGTCGGCGGTGAAGTCGGCGCGGATCTGGTGGGCGGGGACCGTCATGTCGCCGATCCTGATCGAGCGCCGGCCCCCGGGTCCACCGGATCCCTGTCTGCCAGGCTGAGATGAGGCAGCCTCCCCGGTGAAGCTAGGCTTGCTGGGAGACAGGAAGAGGATCATCGTGACACTGCCCAACACGCC
>NZ_JBFAAF010000181.1:2112-3570 GCF_040639595.1 Micromonospora sp. NPDC023814 | reverse complement strand
GGGCGCGGTCGCGGTGTTGTAGGTGGGCGGTCATGCCGGTGGTGTGTTCCCACAGTCCCCAGGCGATGGAGGTGGCGGGCAGGCCGGCCCGGTGCCGGATCGTCGCGAGAGCGTCCAGACCAGCATTCGCGGCAGCGTAGTTACCCTGCCCCGGGTTACCGATCACACCCGCGACCGAGGAGAACAACACGAACAGGGCCAGGTCACGATCGCGGGTCAACTCGTCCAGCCACAACGCGGCCTGGAGCTTCGGCGCCACAACGGCATCAAGGCGTTGCGGGGTCAGCGTCTCGATGATGCCATCGTCGATGACACCAGCGGCATGCACCACCCCCGTGAGCCCGTCAATGCCCCCGACCAGGTCTGCCAACGCCGCCCGGTCGGTCACGTCACACGCCACGACACGCACCTCGGCGTCCAAACCAGCAAGCCGGTCAGTCACACCGGAACGGCTGGCCAGAACAAGCTTCCGCACACCATGCCGACGCACCAGATGCTCGGCCACCACAACACCAAGCCCACCCGTGCCACCAGTGATCAACACCGTGCCATCCGGATCCAGACACGCCGGCATCGTCAACACCTGCTTACCGGTCGTGCGACCCGCACCCAGATCCCGCAACACCTCCCGAACCCGCTGCACCGGCGCCCCAGTGACCGGCACCGGCGTAAGAACACCGTCACCGAAAAGCTCCATCAGCCGGCGAAGCATCCCACCAAGCCGCTCCGGCCCCGCCTCGATCATGTCGAACGGAACATAACGAACGCCCGGGAAATCCCCCGGACCACGAATATCGGTCTTACCCATCTCCAGCAACACACCACCCGGACGCAACAACCCCACCGACGCGTCCACAAACTCACCCGCCAGGCTGTTGAGCACCACATCAAACCCACCCGGAAACACATCCCCGAACACCGTCGAACGCGACGACGCCAGCCGCTCCCGCGGAACATCCACAAGGTCCCACTTCGACTCACTCGCCGTCGCCCACACCTCAGCACCCAACCACCGAGCCAACTGCACCGCAGCCATACCCACCCCACCCGCAGCAGCATGAACCAACACACGCTGACCAGCCCGAAGCCCAGCAAGCTCCACCAACCCCAACCACGCCGTCAACCACACCACCGGCACACCCGCGGCCTGTTCCATCGACCAACCATCCGGAACCCTCACCACCAGCCGACCATCAACCACCGTCGACGAACCGAAACCACCCGACCACAACCCCAACACCCGATCACCAACCGCCACATGCTCCACACCCACACCAACCTCAACCACCACCCCCGCGCCCTCCACACCAACCGACCCACCACCCGGATAAACCCCAAGACCCACCAACACATCCCGGAAATTCACCCCCGCCGCACGGATCGCGACCCGCACCTGCCCCGCACCCACAACCTCCGGGGTCACGGTTTCGACGACAATGCCGTCCAGCGACCCACTGT
>NZ_JBFAAF010000181.1:0-2014 GCF_040639595.1 Micromonospora sp. NPDC023814 | reverse complement strand
CTGCCAGTGGAGGTTGAGGAGGGTGGTGTTGGTGGTGGTGGGTAGGGGGCGCAGTTGGAGGTGGTTGATGGTGGCCAGGGGGGTGCCGTCGGTGTGGTGCAGGGTGATGGTGGCGGTGTCGGGGGTGGGTTGGGTGAGGGTGGCTCGGGCGTGGGTGGCGCCGGTGGTGTGGATGGTGATGCCGGTCCAGGTGAAGGGGACGTGTGGTGTGCCGCCGGTGGTGGTGTGGTGGAGCAGGAGGGGGTGCAGGGCGGCGTCGAGCAGGGCGGGGTGGATGGCGTGACCACCGTCGTCGGGGTTGTCGTGGTGGGTGTCGGTGAGGGTGATGTCGGCGTAGAGGGTGTCGTTGTGCTGCCAGGTGTTGCGGAGGTTCTGGAAGGCAGGCCCGTAGTCGTAGCCGGCGTCGGCGGCAGCGGGGTAGAACCCGTCGACCGGCACGGGCACCGCGCCCTCGGGTGGCCAGGGTCCGTGGTGGGGCCGGCCGGGTTGGTCGGTGGTTCGGGTGAGGGTGGCCTCGGCGTGCAGGGTCCAGTCAGGGTCGTCGTCGTGGCGGCTGTGGACCCGGGCGGCGTGGGCGGTGCCGGTGGGTGTGATGACGATCTGCAGGTCACGGTCGTGGTCGGTGGGCAGCGGAGCGAGGATGGTCAGGTCGGCGATGTGGTCGCTACCGACCTCGTCCCCGGCATGGGTCAGCCAGTCGATGAACGCGGTCGCCGGCGCGATCGCGGTACCCGCGACGACGTGCTCACGCAGCCACGGCATACCGTCGGGTGAGAGCCGGGCGGACACGACGGTCGGGCCGTCAGCGATCCTCGCCACGTCCCACCGCAGACCCGTAGCCCCAGCGGTGAGCCAGAAACGACGGTGCTGGAACGCATACGTCGGCAGGTCCACCACCCGCCCCTGCCGCCCCACCCGCACCGACCAGTCCACCGGCACCCCACGGGTCCACAACCGGCCGACACCCGACAACAACGTCTGCACCTGACCACGGTCACGACGCATCACCGGCACCGCCGTAACGGCCTCACCCACCATCGCCGTCAACACAGCATCGGGGCCAACCTCCACCACCGTCGACACACCGTTGTCCCGCAACCAACCCACACAATCACCGAACCGCACCGCCTGCCGGGCATGCCGCACCCAGTAATCCGCACAACCCAACACATCACCAGGCTCAGGCCTACCCGTCAGACCGGACACCACCGTCAACTGCGGCTCCCGCCACCGCACCGACTCCGCGACCTCAGCAAACCGCGCCAACATCGGCTCCATCAACCGCGAATGAAACGCGTGACTCACCGCCAGACGCCGGAACCGCCAACCCCGCACCCCACACTCGACCACAACCCGATCCACCGCCGCCGAAAGACCAGACAACACCACCGACCCAGGCCCATTGACCGCAGCCAGATCAAGACCCAACTGATCCGCGATCTCGACCACATCGGCTTCCGCAGCCTCGACAGCGACCATGCCACCACCGACATCCAACGCCTGCATCAAAGCACCCCGAGCAGCAACCAAACGACACGCGTCCTCCAAATCGAGCAGACCCGCGACGTGAACAGCCGCCAACTCACCCACCGAATGACCGACCACCACATCAACCCGCACACCAAAAGACTCCAACAACCGGAACAACGCCACCTCGACAGCGAACAACGCCGGCTGCGTGAACACCGTGTCATCCAAACCCAACCCATCAACCACGCCACCGGCCACCACCTCACCCAAACCCGCCGGCAACAAACCATCAAACCCCGCACACACCTGCCCGAACACCTCAGCAAAAACCGGGAACTCCCCCACCAACTCCCGACCCATACCCACCCACTGAGCACCCTGACCAGTAAAAACAGCCCCCACACCACCCGAAGACACCGGCGCGTCCCCCATGACCCCGCGCAGACCAGCGATAACGGACTCCCGGTCGTCGCCGACCACAACCGCGCGGTAATCCAACGCCGCCCGCGACAACGCCAAACCCCGGGCCACATCAGGCAACGAC
>NZ_JBFAAF010000180.1:0-3819 GCF_040639595.1 Micromonospora sp. NPDC023814 | reverse complement strand
CCGCGCACGGCCGCAACATCATGCACGCCCTCACCGAACTCGCCACCGGCCGTCCCTGGCTACCCGCAACCGGAACGACCACCTGATCAGTCACGCATCAACGACGTCGGCGGGCGACCACCCCAGATTTTCACGCACGGCACGGGCGTCACGACAGAGACATCGAAGACTCCTATGTTCTGTCAAGCGGGCCGAGAGGGTCTGCGAGGCGAGGGGCGGCGGCACCCAGTAGCGCCCGGTAGACCTCTCGGGCCACATGTCGTTTGAGGCAGCGGACGATCTCTTTGCTGGTCAGTCCTTCGGCTGTTCGTCGGGCGACGTAGGCGTGGGTTCGGGGATCGAGCCGCAGCCTGGTCAGCACGATGGTGTAGAGGGCGTTGTTGGCGGCGCGGTCACCGCCTCGGCTGAGCCGGTGGCGGCGGGTCCGGCCGCTGCTGGCGGGGAGCGGGGCGACACCGCACAGGTGCGCGAACGAGGCCTCCGACCTGAGCCGGTCGGGGTTGTCGCCTGCGGTGGCCAGCAGTTGACCGGCGACCTCCGGCCCTACTCCTTGCAGCGCCAGCAGCTGGGGTGCAGTGGCCTTGACCAGTGGATGGATCTCGGCATCAAGCTCGGCGATCTCGTCGGTGAGCTGTTGATAGCGACGGGCCAGGCGCCGAAGCGCGGCCTTGGTGGCCGCCAGGGCCGGGTTGGCCACGACGGACAGCTGGGCGCCCGTGGCGCCTGGACGTAGCTGGGCGCAGACGCGGACCAGAGTGACGAGCGACAGGCCGGCCAGACGTTCCCTCAGGTCCTCGGGGGCCGTGATGATCAGCGCCTTGAGCTGGTTGACGGTCTGGGTGCGGGCCTTGACAGCGCCACGGCGAGCAACGCGCAGCACCCGGATGGCCTCGACCGCACCCGCGCGTGACTTCGGTAGACCGGTCGCGGATCCGTTGAGAACGGCACGAGCAGCGGCGTACGCGTCAAGCGGATCTGACTTGCCCGCCATTCGGCGCGCGCTGCGATCAGGCCGGTTCACCTCGATGACGACCACGCCCGCGCCGTGCAGGTGCCGGGCCAGGCCGGCTCCATACGACCCAGTGCCCTCGACGCCGGCGCGCACGATTGCCCCATGTCTCTGGGCCCACGCCAACAGACCGCGATAGCCAGCCGGTGTGACGGCGAACTCGGCGTCGCCCAGGTGGCGGCCGAGATGGTCAACAAGCGCGGCGTGATGAGTCTCGCCATGCGTGTCCACGCCGAGCACGACGCAGCCGACGGGAACATTGAACTCGTCCGTAGTGGTTGCCATGCTGCTGCTGTCGGTCCTTCCGCTCGCACCGGATCGGGTCGGCACGAGCCCGGCCGGGGCGACGGACAAGACAGTGATGGGTGCCTCTCGCACAGGCTCCTATGAGGTCACAGCCTCGGTCGGTCTCGTGGCATCACCACCGGAACCAGGCCGACAGATCCCTTGCAAGGACAGCCCGTAACGGGCGTCGGTCTACGCTTGAGTCAGACCCGGTCCCGATGACGACGGGTCCCATACTCACTGTCTACGCTGTGGCCCACGGCCACCGCACGATCTTCGGTTGTCCTCACAAACCATCGATGATCACGCGGTGGCCGTCCTCATGCCCGCGCCACGCCCAACGCCGAAACCAAGTGACGTTGGAGCATTAGGCCGCGCCGCGCACCCGACGGACGTTGATCATGCCGTTGTCGTCAAATACCTCGGCGATCCGCCTAGAAATACTACGTCGCCCCAGGACGGTCATAGACACATCTTGGTACACGCGTACGTGCCTGGCCCCGTGATGCTCGGCGAAAACGCCGACGGGCGCCCCGTTGACGATCTCCGCGCAGATTCGGATGGTACTAGTACCATCGTCCTCGACGTCGATGACGACAATTCCGCGGTCGGTTGGCAAAGCCATGATGGAAGTCCCTCCATTCGCAAAGGTCTATTAGCATGAGCTTGGACATCACCTTTCAGCGGAAGCGGTTCGGGATCGGTGACTGCCGGCCGGGTTGCCGAACATGACCCGGGTCCACTCGCCGACGTGGCAGAAGATGTCGCAGCTGGTTCTGACGCCGAGTTTTGCCGGCACCCGCGAGGCGGCAACATGCCGCGACACGCTGCCCATCGAATAGACGCTGTCAAGATCCCGCCACAGCGAAATGCTCCACACCGTCCGCTGCCGCCACTCGACGAGCAGCTTGATACCAATGAAACCCGTGGCGTAGCGACGGACGTCCCGCTTGACACGGATGTGCAGCAGGAGGATGAGCAGTATCCGCCCCAGGCCGCCACAGTGGAATTTGGTTATCACTACCTGCCCCTTTCCCACATCGGGATCGAGGATCGCAGTCATGGATGAACGGCGCCCACCGCGAGGGCCGCTGCCAGCAGCAGCATCATCGCTCCGGAGGCCCGTCGAGCCCTGCTCACCCATACCCGGTCACTCCTTCCCTCGATCTCGGCGGCCGCCCTGGTCAGGCTCCAGAGCGTGACCAGAAGGGTCACGGTGACGGCCATCCCGACCAACACCAGCGGCGCGGACCCGGGCGCGAGGAACACGACGCCAATCGCGGCCAACCAGACCAGCGAGGTGGTCTTCTGCGTGGTAAACAGAAGACCCAGATCGATACCCCACACCACACCCAAGGTTCCGGCCGGAAGGGTACGGACCAGTCGCTGTGGCACCTGTCGCCAGATATGCGGCGTCCGATTGAACAAATCGAGAATGCCGAACAGTACCGTGAAGGCGACGACGACCACAAATCGCCACTCCTCGACAACCAGCTTCTCTAGAACTGATCCAACCAGGTAGAGCAGGACCGAAAGCATTATTCCAGCGATTATTCCACCAACCGCCAGACCCGCCAGGAACCGAATTCCCTCGGCCACGTTTCGCCTCAACATAGGGCTGGCGACCCCAGCCATGGAGAGGCCTCAAGGACTAAGCAGCTGCAGCACCGCACCCGCGATGCCGACGACAAGCCAGACGGCCATCGGCGTCAGATGCGGTTACAGTAGGCGGCGGAACCGGTGGTCGACCCCGTGCTGCTCTTTTTCTCGCAGCACGCACAATCCATGGTGGCGGTCGTGCAGTACCAGATATACTTTTCGGGTGCCGAACTGCACGTCGAGTAGCTGATGTTCGGCGGGTAATACAAGAGGTTGCAGCAATAGTAGTTGCCGGCCATCGCGGGAGTCGAGCGGGCGAAGACGGCACCCGATGCCACCAGGCCAGCTGCGCCGATCTTCGCGAGGAAGCCCCGCCGGCTGCCGCCCCGGCGGCCTGCAGCCGTCATCTTTTCTTCACTCATTCCTTACAGCCTCCTTCACTGGAAAGACGGCGGCGCTCAGCACCGCCACATCGGTGAAAAGTAGTGCCGAAACCAGGCGCCCGTCCCGGAACACCAGCGCCGTCGGGCTGGTCATGACCTCCAATTCTCCGGTCACCCATTCGCCTCCCACGTCGATGTGGTGCGGCAGTTGCGACAGTTCGTGTCGAGTTACGAAGTCCTTACCACGAGCCTGGTCGATCGTCGAGATCAGCAGCGCGAAGTCCCGTGGGTCGGCAAGGTCGCCGATCTGGCCGGCCACCTTTTCGCAACTGTTGCAGGAAGTACTGAGCACCAACACCACCCGAAAAGCGGCGGTGGGGACCTCAGCCAGACCGGCCGGCCACCGTTCGGGTTGGATCCCGATCCGCGCACCGTCCAGCAGCCGGACCGGTGACTGGTCAGGTGCTCGTCGGCGGGTCGGCTTGACCTGGGGCGTTCGGGTTGGATCATGGTTGGGTGTGCGGAACGCCGTCGATCGTGGAG
>NZ_JBFAAF010000179.1:0-3842 GCF_040639595.1 Micromonospora sp. NPDC023814 | reverse complement strand
GCTCCACGATCGACGGCGTTCCGCACACCCAACCATGATCCAACCCGAACGCCCCAGGTCAAGCCGACCCGCCGACGAGCACCTGACCAGTCACCCGCCCAGTACACCTCCGCCGAGTTCGCCCGTTACTGCGTGCGAACCCGGATACGCACGAGCGTGGGCCGTACCGGTGTGTGCTGGGACAACGCCGCCGCCGAATCGTTCTTCGCCACCCTCAAGAACGAGATGTATCACCGGCAGCGCTTCGACACCCGCGCCCGCGCCCGATTCGCCGTCGCCGAGTACATCGAAGTGTTCTACAACCGGCAACGACTGCACTCAGCCCTCGACTACCGCACCCCCGCCGAAGCCCTCACCGAACACCAGACCCTGATAGCAGCCTGACCAGCAAATCCACGAAGACCTGTCCAAGATCCTTGACACAGCTCAGGCCACCGGCGGCGGGCGGCTGGAGCCGGGCGGCGTTTGACGCTGCGGTTCACTGATCGGCTTGTCGTCACCCCGGCCGCCGCGCCGGCCAACCGTTGACCACCCGCACGATCGCCCCACTCATCCGCGACCTCGGCGTCCCCACCGTTCCCGGCCGCCTGGCCGCACTGCACCAACTCGTCCTCCAATCCCCGGCACCGATCGTCGCCCAGGCCCTCGGCTTCCACCACACCACCACCCAACGCCACCACGCCGCTGCCGGTGGAACCTGGAACCGCTACAGCCCTAGCCGCAACACACTGTGATCAGCGGACAGGGAATACAGGACAGTCGGATTACCGCACCCTGCCAGTCCGGGAGGCCCAGGGCGTGACCGTCGTCGCCGCGTCCAAACTCGCCCGCTGGCTCCGCCGGCAGACGACCGTCCTCGCCCCGGACGCCGTGACCAAGCTGTACGACATCGCCCGCCGCTTTACCACCTGGCTCCCCTGACCGGTCATCCCCACGACCGGGCCGCCGGTCACCGTGACTGCCGCGCGGTCATCACCACGACCGGCGGTCATCCCCACGACCACCCCGGTCACCGACGTGACCATCGGCCCCGGTCACCAGATGACCACCGACCGGTCACCACGATGACCGGTCACGAGGGTGACCACCGGCGGCGGCCACCGATGTCTACCCGCCATGACCCTGCTCGGGGACCTCTTCACCCGTGAGCCCGTGCAGCTCGACCTGCTCGCCGTCGACGAGGGTCAGCCGGGCCGGCCACCGCGCCGGCGGCTGCCCGGGGTGCTGCGGGCTGCCGGCGCGGGCCCAGTTGTCCCAGGTGTTCGGCTCCCCCGCGGGTGGCAAGCCCGGTGGCTGTGGCCTCTCGGACAGCTTCGTCAGGATCGCGGTGGAGACGGCGACAGGTTGGTCGATCTGCTCGGGGCTGAGCACGTCGGTGATGATGGGTTGGTGGAAGACGACAGGGATGCGGCGTCGCCGGGGCGTAATCCGTCGGGACAGGGCCCGGAGTGGTCGGTTCGTCTTGATCCGGATCCCTGGAGGCTGTCGTTGCCTGCGGGACTGGGTGGGGGGGCTTACGGATTCGACGGTGCAGGAGGCGATTATCAGCCGCCCGCGCGGGATGGCTCTCACATCCGGCCAGGGGGAGATCCCGGCCGGCAGCTTGACCCAGCTGTATGGGGGCCGGACCTCGCCAGGCCGGGTGGGCCAGCCGTTCAGCCTGACGACGACAGGTTCCTGGGGGTAAACGCCAACAGGATTCCTCCCCTGCAGTGGCCCCAACCAGACCAGATACCACCAGACCAGATGGACCAGATGGAGCTGGACCAGATGCTGCCGGCCCACATGCCGCCGGCCCCGATGGAGCTGGACTGGCCGTCGCTGCTGGGGCAGATGAACGCGGTGGCACCCGCCGACCCACTGGGACCGTACCCATTCGAGGACGCAGGAGGCGGTTATGAGCCGCCCGTGCCGGATGGTTTCCACAACTGGCCAGGGGTCGCGCCGCCTGATCCAGATGGTCTATGGGGTGGGCCAGACCTCGTCGGGCAGGGTGGGCCAGCCGCCCAGCTTGACGGCAGGTTCCTGGGGTTAGACGCCAACGGGAATCCTCCCCTGCAGTGGCACCAACCGGACCAGATACCACCGGACCAGATGGACCTGTACCCGATGCTGCTGGGGCAGATGCCGCCGGCCCAGATGCTGCCGGACCAGATGGAGCTGGACTGGCCGCTGCTGGGGCAGATGGACGCGGTGGCACCCGCCAACCAACTGGGACCGTACCAATTCGACCAGGAAGGAGCCGGTCCTCACTGGCCGGGAAATCCCGGCGGGCTGCCTAATCCAGCTAATCCAGCTGTATGGGGGTCAGACCTCGCCGGGCTGGCTGGGCCAGCCGGTCAGCCTGACGCCATGTTTCTGGGGGTAGACGCCACCGGGAACCCCCACCCGCAGTGGCACCAACCGGACCAGATACCGCCGGCCCCGATGCCACCGGCTCCGATGCCACCGGCCCAGACGGAGCCGGCCCCGATGGGGCTAGCCGAGATGGAGCCGAGCCAGATGGGGCTAGCCGAGATGGGGCCGGGCCAGTTGGGGCTGGGGGATGTAGACCAGAGGGGTCCGGGAGGGTCGGCCGGTGTCGCTGAGGCTGCTGGTTCGCCGCAACGGGCAGTAGTGGTGGACGGCTGGGGTGAGGGCGGCAAAGACCCCCAGGCCGTGCCCAGCACCGGCACAGTGAGAACCAGCGGTCAGTTGAGTGTCGCCGGGCACAAAGTACCTGTGGGCGGGCTGCGCGGGGAGGAGAAGGTATCCACCGCGGGCGAGGTGTCGTACTGGTACACCGAGTCGACGGTGTGGGTGCAATGGCCTGATGACGGGAAGAAGATGGTCACCTACCCGCGGCCGACCTTCACCGCCCCGTCGGCGGTGGACGGCTGGCCGCAGGACCGAGACCCGCAGGCCACGCACGGCACCGGCACAGTGACAGCCCACGGTGCGTTGAGTGTCGCCGGGCACAGAGTATCTGTGGGCAAGCGGCGCGGGGGGAAACCCGCCCAGGGCAAGGTGGAGTACTGGTACACCCCGTCGAGGGTGTGGGTGAAATGGCAGGAGCCCGCCCCTGCCCGGAAGGTGATGGTCGCCTACCCGCGGCCGGCCTTCGCCAAGCCGGAGCTACAGGAGGGCTGGAATGAGGAAGGCGTAGACCCGCAGGCCGTGCCCGGCACCGGCACAGTGACAGCCAACGGTGCGTTGAACGTCGCCGGGCACAGAGTATCTGTGGGCATGGTGCACGGGGAGAAGAAGGAGTCCACCGCGGGCGAGGTGTCGTACTGGTACACCGAGTCGACGGTGTGGGTGCAGTGGCAGCAGCCCGACGATTCTGGCCCGCTCCGGCAGGTGATGGTCACCTACCCGCAGCCGACCCTGAGCAGGCCGTCGGTGGTGGACAACTGGGGTGAGGGCGTAGACCCGCAGGCCACGCACGGCACCGGCACAGTGAAAGCCAACGGTCAGTTGAGTGTCGCCGGGCGCCATGTATCTGTGGGCCAGCGGCGTGGGGGGAAACCCGCCCAGGGTGCGGTGGAGTACTGGTACACCCCGTTGAGGGTGTGGGTGCAATGGCCCGATGGCCGGCAGGCGATGGTCGCCTTCCCGTGGCGGACCCTCATACCGGCGGCCGGTCGGGGGGGTGGGCCGGGTGGGCAGGCCGGCTCGCGGCCGGCGGTCGGAGGCGACGCCGCGACAACGGTGTTGCTCGCGTGGATTGAACCGCCGTCGTCGTCGGTTTGGAGCGAGGGGCGGCAGGCGCGTACGAGGCCGGCGGGACCGGTCGGCTCTCAGCCGGGTACCGAAGCGTCGCCCTACCTTCACCGACGTGTGCGTGACACCACGTCGGGATC
>NZ_JBFAAF010000178.1:0-3879 GCF_040639595.1 Micromonospora sp. NPDC023814 | reverse complement strand
CATCCCACACACCCGAAACATCCACCAACCCACCCCACCGCAACGGCAACTCCAAACCCACCACCCGACCCAAACCCCACACCGCCGCACCCGCGACGTCAGTGAGCAGGTCGGAACCGCCGACCGACACCGCCCCGCTGGTCAGCCACCACAGCCGGCCCGCCCCGCCGACCTCGGTGAGCGCCTGCACCACGGTCAGCGCCCTCGACGCCTCGACGGCGCCCGGAACCGCGGCCGGCTCTCGGGGGTCGGTCAGCGACAGCAGGGACACCACGTTCGCGTCCCGGTCGGCGGACCCCATCGCGTCCCGCAGCAGCCGTGCCACCCGGTCCCGGTCCGCGTCGGCCGGGACCGGCACCGGGATCACCCGGGCGGCACGGGCGGCGAACCCCTCGGCCACCGGGTGGTTCTCCTGCCCCGGCGCCGTCAGCACCAGCCAGGTCCCCGCCAGGGTCGCGCTGTCCGGCACGGCAGCCGTACGCCACGTCGCCCGGTACCGCCAGGAGTCGACGGCGGCCCGCTGCTGCGTCGTACGCCGCCACCGGGCGAGCTTCGGCAGCAGCGCCGTGGACGGCTCGTCGGCGCCCACCGCCAGTTCCTCGCCCAGCGTGCCGAGATCCCCGGACTCGACCGCCGCCCAGAACCGCTCGTCGGACGGGGTGTCGACGGCCGCCGGGGTCGCGCCGGGCTGCGGGTCGTCCAGCCAGTACCGCTGCCGGTCGAAGGCGTACGTGGGCAGGTCAACCACGTGCGGCCGGGCACCGGCCTGGCCGTGGTACGCCGCCCAGTCCACCGCGACGCCGGCGACCCAGAGCTGCCCGACGGCGGCGGTGAGGGCGGTGAGTTCCGGCTGCTTGCGGCGCAGCGCGGCGACGTACCGCACGTCGTCGCCGGTCGCCGTTGCCTCGGCCGCCATGGCGGTGAGGACGGCGTCCGGGCCGACCTCCAGGAACGTGTCCACGCCCTGCTCCCGCAGCGCCGCCACCCCGTCGGCGAACCGCACCGGCTGACGTACGTGCCGCACCCAGTAGCCCGGGTCGGTGATCTCCGCCGTGTCCGCCACGGCCCCGGTCACGTTCGACACGATCGGGATCCGGGGCGGCTGCCAGTCGAGCCCCGCCACGACCGACGCGAACTCGTCCAGCATCGGTTCCATCAACCGCGAATGGAACGCGTGACTGACCGACAACTCCTTGACCCGCCACCCCCGCTCACGGCAAACCTCGACCACCTGGGCAACCTCGTCGACAGCACCCGACACCACCACCGACGCCGGACCATTCACCGCCGCAACGTCCACCGCCGCAGCCGTAGCCTCGATCAGCTCGGTGACGAGATCCTCCGACGCGCCGACGGCCGCCATCACCCCACCGGTCGGCAGCGCCTGCATCAACCTGCCCCGCGCCGCCACCAACACACACGCATCAGACAGCGACAACATCCCCGCCACGTACGCCGCCGTCACCTCACCGATCGAATGACCCGCCAGGAAGTCCGCCCGCACACCCCACGAGGCGAGCAACTCCCACAACGCCACCTCGACCGCGAACAACCCCGCCTGCGCGAACACCGTCTGATCCACCAGACCGGCATCGGGGGTACCCGGCTCGGCGAACACGACCTCCCGCAACGGACGCGGCAGATGCGGATCCAACTCCGCGCACACCCGGTCGAAGGACGCCGCGAACACTGGGAACACGTCGCACAACTCACGACCCATACCGGCCCGCTGCGAACCCTGACCCGTGAACAACACCGCCCGACGACCCGCCGACACCACACCCGACACCGCCGGCCGGCCCTCGACCACAGCCGACAAACCCGCCGTCAACTCCTCGACCGAGCCACCCCACACCACCGCACGGTGCTCCAACGCCGCCCGCGACACCGCCAACGACCAGGACACATCCGACACAGACAGGTCAGACCGATCCCGCACGAACGACACCAGCCGCGCCGCCTGACCCGCCAGGCCACGCTCCGACCGCGCCGACACCACCCACGGCACCGGCAACCCGACCGGCGCGACGGACGCCGACACGGAGACCGCCAGCGGCTCCACGGCCGCAGCCGAGGACTCCCCCGCCGCAGGCACCGGCCGCTCCGGATCAAGCTCCGACGCGGACTCCGGCTCTCCCTGCTCGATGATCACGTGCGCGTTCGTCCCCGAGATGCCGAACGACGACACCCCCGCCCGACGCGGACGCCCCACCGCCGGCCAATCCCGCGCCTGCGTCACCAGTTCCACGGCGCCCGACGACCAGTCCACATGCGACGACGGCTCGCCCACGTGCAACGACGCCGGCACCACCCCGGCCCGCATCGCCAGGATCATCTTGATGATCCCCGCAACACCGGCGGCCGCCTGCGTGTGGCCGATGTTCGACTTCACCGAACCCAGCAGCAGCGGCGCAGCCTCGCCACGGCCCTGCCCGTACGTCGCCAGCAACGCCTGCGCCTCGATCGGATCACCGAGCCTGGTGCCCGTGCCGTGCGCCTCCACCACGTCCACGTCGGCCGTGGTCAACCCCGCCGACGCCAGGGCCTGCCGGATCACCCGCTGCTGCGACGGACCGTTCGGCGCCGTCAACCCGTTCGACGCACCGTCCTGGTTCACCGCCGTGCCGCGTACCACCGCCAGGACCCGCCGGCCGTCCCGCCGCGCGTCCGACAACCGCTGCACCAGCAGCACGCCCACGCCCTCGGACCAGCCGGTGCCGTCCGCGGCCTCCGAGAACGACTTGCACCGGCCGTCGGCGGACAGGCCGCCCTGGATCGAGAACTCGGCGAAGGTGGCCGGGGACGCCATGACGCAGACGCCGCCGGCGAGGGCCAGGTCGCACTCCCCGGACCGCAGCGCCTGCGCCGCGAGGTGCAGCGCCACCAACGACGACGAACACGCCGTGTCCACCGTCACCGCCGGCCCCTCGAAACCGAACGAGTACGCCACCCGACCCGACAGCACGCTGGTCGCGTTGCCGGTGAGCAGATGGCCGCCGACCTCCTGGGCGCGGCCCACCGATCCGTTGGCGTACCCCTGGAAGCTGGCGCCGGCGAAGACGCCGACCGCGCTTCCCTTCAGGCTGGTCGGGTCGATGCCGGCGGATTCGACCGCCTCCCAGGAGGTCTCCAGCAGCAGCCGCTGCTGGGGGTCCATGGCGAGGGCCTCGCGGGGCGAGATCCCGAAGAACTCGGCGTCGAACTCGGCGGCGTCGTAGACGAAGCCGCCGCTGCGGACGAAGGACGTGTCGGACAGGCCGCTGCTGAGGAAGGTGTCCCAGCCCCGGTCGAGGGGGAAGTCAGAGATGCCGTCGCGTCCCGTGGAGAGCAGCTGCCAGAACTCGTCCGGCGATCCGACGCCGCCCGGGAGGCGGCAGCCCATACCCACGATCACGATCGGGTCGTCGTCGACGACCGTGACCGTACGCCCGGCCGGCGCGTCACCGGAGGCGCCGAGCACGGTCTCCCGGACGAAGGCGACCAGGGCGGCTGGTGTCGGGTGGTCGAAGACCAGCGTGGTGGGCAGCGCGAGGCCCGTCTCGGCGGTCAGCCGGTTGCGCAGTTCGACGGCGGTGAGCGAGTCGAAGCCGAGGCGCTGGAACGCCCGGTCCGGTGGCACGGACTCCACGGTGGCGTGGCCGAGCACCGCGGCAACCTGGGATCGCACGAGGTCGAGCAGGGTGGCCTCGGCCTCCGGCGGCGTCAGAGCCGCAAGCCGCTGGCGGAAGGCGGACACCTGGCCGGTGGGGCCGTCCTCGGTGCGGGTTGCTGCCTCGATGGCCGACTGTGCCTCGGGGATTTCGGTGAACAACCGGCTCGGCCGCAACGCCGTGAACGACGACACAAACCGATCCCACCGCACATCCGCCACCACCACCT
>NZ_JBFAAF010000177.1:0-3933 GCF_040639595.1 Micromonospora sp. NPDC023814 | reverse complement strand
GATGTGGTGGTGACCGTGGCTCGGGACGGGTCGGCGGTGCGGGTGGACTACGCGGCGGACGGGTTCTCTGCGCAGTGGGTACAGGGTCTGCTGGACCAGGTGGTGCTGGTGACGTCTGCCGGACTGGCGGCCCCCGAGGTTGCCCTGTCCGGGTTGCCGCTGGTGGGCGACGAGCAGCGGAAGCGGTTGCTGGAGTGGGGCCGGGGCCCGGTACGACAGGTGCCGGGTCAACCGATCCACGAGCTGGTGCTGGAATGGGCTCGGCGCACACCGGACGCGGTAGCGGGTGTCGCCGACGGCGAGGTGTTGACATACGGCGAGCTGCAACGCCGCTCAGCGGCCCTGGCCGGGCATCTACGATCGCTGGGCGTGCAGACCGGTGACGTGGTGTCGCTGGCCCTGGACCGCAGCCTGTGGACCTTGATCGCCACCATGGGCGTGATGCGGGCCGGCGCGGCATACACACCGATGGACGTGTCCTGGCCGACAGAACGAATGCGCATGCTGCTCGGGGACCACGGCGCACGGGTCGTGCTCACCGTCGGCGCCGTCGCACCCCACATCCCCGCCGAGAACGACGTACGGGTGGTCGCCCTCGACGACGACTGGCCCACGGTCGAAACAACCGAACCGGTCGACCTGCCGGCCGTCGACGCCTCCGAACCGGCGTTCGTCATCTACACGTCCGGCTCCACGGGCACCCCGAAGGGCGTCGTGCTGTCGCACGACAAACTGACCAACTTCCTGGCGTGGATGACCGACGAGGGCGCAATCGGCCCCGACAGCCGCATGCTGCATTCGGCGGCACCGGTCTTCGACGCCGCGTTCGGGGAGATCTTCGCCACGCTCACAGGTGGCGGTCGCGTGGTGGTCTGCTCCCGCGACGACCTGCTCGACACGCGCCGGCTCACCGACCTCATCAACCGGCACGGCGTCACGCACACGTTCGGGCCGGCCACCAACATCGCCCCGCTCGACCCGGCGGCCTGTCCCGGCCTGCGCTGCATCATCTTCGGCGGTGAGGCCGTCCCGCCGCAGCTGGCCCAGCGATGGTTGACCGCGGGCACGCGGGTGCTGAACGCGTACGGGCCGGCGGAGATCGCCGTGGCGTGCACGTGGTTCGACGCGTCGGCCGGGTGGGGCGGGGCGTACGTGCCGATCGGCTGGCCGATGCCGAACCGGCAGATCCGCGTGGTCGACCCGAACCTGAACCTCATGCCCATGGGCGTACCCGGGGAAATCCTCATCACCGGCTTCGGCGTCGCCGACGGCTACCTCAACCGCCCAGAGCTGACCGCCCAACGCTTCGTCACCGACCCGCACAGTGGCGGCCTCGCCTACCGCACCGGCGACCTCGGCCGATGGAACACCACCGGCGCCCTCGAAATCCTCGGCCGCATGGACCACCAGGTCAAGGTCAACGGCATCCGCATCGAACTCGGCGAAATCGAAACCGTCCTCGCCCAACACCCCGACGTCGGCGCCGCCGTCGTCACCCGCCGCGAAGACCGCGGCGTCGCCCGCCTCATCGGCTACGTCACCGGCCGCGACGGGCGAGTCCCAGCAGTCCGCGCGTTGCGTGAACACGCGGCGGCAGTCCTGCCCGCCTACATGGTCCCGGCCGTGCTGATGGTCCTGGACCGCTTCCCCGTCGGCGGCACCGGGAAGATCGACCGACGGGCACTGCCCGAACCCGGCTCGCAGCGCCCCGACCTGGACGTGGAGTTCGTCGAGCCGACGACGGACGAGGAGCGGCTCGTCGCCGGGGTGTTCGCCACCGTTCTCGGCATCGACCGGGTCGGCACGCGCGACAGCTTTTTCGACCTGGGTGGCACGTCGTTGCAGTCGGCCGCCGTGGCCACGCGCATCGACGAGGTCGCGGACGTCGTCGTGCCCGTGTCGCAGATCCACCGCACGCCGACACCGCAGGGGCTGGGCCGCTGGCTGACCACCGCACCCCGCCGTACGGACGCCGGCCTGTCCGCCGGTCAGACCCGTCAGCGCCCGGGCCCGGTTCCGCTCGCGCAGCAGGTGGCGAAGTGCCTGATGTCGCCCCTGGAGGTCGTCGTCCCGGTCACCTGGTGGATCGAGGGCGAGCTGGACCTGCGGGCGCTGATGGCGGCGCTCGGCGACGTGCACCGCCGGCACGAGGCACTGCACGCCCGCTACCGACGCGTCGACCCGCCCGTGGCACTCATCCCGCCGAACCCCGGCATGCCACAGCTCCGGCTGCTCACCGACGCCACCAGCGAACAGGAAGCCCTGGACCAACTCGCCGAAGCGGTGCAACAACCACTCGACTACACCCAGGGCCGCAACTGGCGGGCCGCCCTCATCCGCGAGAAGTCCACCGGCCGGACCCTGTTCGGCATCGGCATCCACCACATCGCCTTCGACGGCTGGTCGTACGCGCTGCTGGTGCGCGACCTCGGTCACGCGTACGCGGCACGGTTGTCGGGTGCGGCTCCGGTCTGGGAACGGCCGGCACCGACGCTGCGGCAGTCGTACGACGAATATGCCCGGCTGCGCGAGGCCGCCGACCTGGAGACCCAGCGGGCGTACTGGCGTGAACAGTTGCGGGGCCTGCCCCGCCAGGGCCACGGCCAGCCCACGGCGTCGCTGGAACAGGCACTGGCGTGGGGCCCGAAGGCCGGACACATCGTCACCGTCGCCCCCGAGGTCATGCACCGCTGGGATCGTGCGGCACGGGAACAGCGGTTCAGCCGCTCCAGCTACTTCGTCGCCGCATTCGCCTCCGCGCTGCGCGCCATCCACCAGCAGGACGACATCGGCCTGCTGATGGTCGTGGCGAAGCGGGGCAGCCGCGTCCTCGACTCCGCCTTCACCACCCGGCTGAACCTCAACTGCGTCCGGGTCCGGTTCGACGGGCCGGAGGACGACAAGCTGGTCCTGCGGGTCAACGAGACGATCACCGACCTCATGCAGGCCCAGGACGTCCCCTTCGCGGAGACCGCCGACGACCCCGCCGCCGGGCTCTCCGGCGAGGTGGTCGCCAGCCTGCCGACCTTCGTGTTCCAGGACAACGTGGTGCTTCCGCTGGAACTGCCCGGCTGCCGGGCCGAGGAGGTCGTCGACCCGTACGCCCGGGAGGTGCCCAACGGCCTCACCGTCGAGGTGCTCCCACGCGCAGACCATGCCCTCCTGCGGGTCACCATCCGCACCGACTACCTGCCGTACAGCTTCGCGGAGGAACTGAACGGCCACATGCTGCGCTTCCTCGAAGCCGGACCCGCGGTGGCCCCCACCGCCGGCTGAACTCGCCCCGTCCACACCGGACTGCTCGTCATGCCGTGGACGCGGCAGCCCCGCGTCCACGGAGTTCGTGTTTTCGCCCGGCGCGCCTGTGCAGGCGGCGCCGGCCCTGATCGGAGGTTGGCTCATGTCTGTCGGGTTCGTTGGTGGTCAGGCCCAGGCCGCGGGGGGCGCCGGGACCGGCACCGACTTCGCGGGCCTCGACCTGGTGGGCGACCTGCGCCGGCCGACAACGTGGCCGGCCCGGGCCGCGTCGGAGTTCCGGACGGTGGACCTGCCCGACCTGACGGGTGCGGAGTCCGCCGGCGCGGTGGTGCTGGCCGGTGTCGTGGGCGTGCTCGCCCGGTACACCGGTCAGGACGAGGTGGTGGTGGGCCTGTCGTCGGGTGGTGGTGTGTTGCGGGTGGACGTGGCGGGTGATCCGGGTTTCGGGGTGTTGGTGTCGCGGGTGGGTGCGGCGTTGGCGGCCGGGCCGGTCGCGGTCGACGCCGGCCTGGTGGGTCCGGTGGTCGTCGGGCTGGTGGACGCTCCGGTGGCCGAGGCGGGGCCGGCGGCCGTGGATGTCGATGTGGTGGTGACCGTGGCTCGGGACGGGTCGGCGGTGCGGGTGGACTACGCGGCGGACGGGTTCTCTGCGCAGTGGGTACAGGGTCTGCTGGA
>NZ_JBFAAF010000176.1:0-3991 GCF_040639595.1 Micromonospora sp. NPDC023814 | reverse complement strand
AGACGGCCAGGCCGTGCGATACGAGGCGGTGGTGCCCGCGGGGTGGTCCTCATCCGAGCGGCAGGCGGCCACCGACTGGCTCGAGCGCCAACCCCTACCGGTGTCCTCCGTGAACACCCCGCCGGTGCCAGCAGCGGTGCACGAAGCCCTCCAACAGACACCGGGCGTGGTGCCGGGCAGCGTGGTCGTGGTGTGGGCGGCGATGCTGCGTCACGGCCAGCCACTCACGATCGCCCAGGTCATCGACTCCACCGTTCTCGACCAGTCCGCGGTCACCAGCGCGAGCGCCGCCGTGCGGTATGTGCAGGTGTTGCGGGGGTTGGGTCTGCTCGTCGAGCGGGGCAAGGACGGCCAGGCCGTGCGATACCAGGCGGTGGTGCCCGCGGGGTGGTCCTCATCCGAGCGGCAGGCGGCCACCGACTGGCTCGAGCGCCAACCCCCACCGGCGTCCTCCGTGAACACCCCGCCGGTGCCAGAAGCGGTGTACGAAGCCCTCCAACAGACACCGAGCGTGGTGCCGGGCAGCGCGGTCGTGGTGTGGGCGGCGATGCTGCGTCACGGCCAGCCACTCACGATCGCCCAGGTCATCGACTCCACCGTTCTCGATCAGTCCGCGGTCACCGGCACGCGCGCCGCCGGGCTGTACGTGCAGGCGTTGCGGGGGCTGGGTCTGCTCGTCGAGCGGGGCAAGGACGGCCAGGCCGTGCGATACCAGGCGGTGGTGCCCCCGGGGTGGTCCCCACCCGAGCGGCAGGCGGCCACCGACTGGCTCGACCGCCAACCCCTACCGGCGTCCTCCGCGAACACCCCGCCGGTGCCAGCAGCGGTGCACGACGCCCTCCAACAGACACCGCGCGTGGTGCCGGGCAGCGCGGTCGTGGTGTGGGCGGCGATGCTGCGTCACCGCCAGCCACTCACGACCGCCCAGATCATTGACTCCACCGTTCTCGACCAGTCCGCGGTCACCGGCACGCGCGCCGCCGGGCTGTACGTGAAGGCGTTGCGGGGGCAGGGCCTGCTCGTCGAGCGGGGCAACGACGGCAATGCCGTGCGATACGAGGCGGTGGTGCCCCCGGGGTGGTCCTCATCCGAGCGGCAGGCGGCCACCGACTGGCTCGAGCGCCAACCCCTACCGGCGTCCTCCGCGAAGACCCCGCCGGTGCCCGCAGCGGTGCACGACGCCCTCCAACAGGCAGACAAAGTGGTGCCGGGCAGCGCGGTCGTGTTGTGGGCGGCGATGCTGCGTCACGGCCAGCCACTCACGACCGCCCAGGTCATCGACTCCACCGTTCTCGACCAGTCCGCGGTCACCGGCCCGCGCGCCGCCGCGCGGTATGTGCAGGCGTTGCGGGGGTTGGGTCTGCTTGTCGAGCGGGGCAAGGACGGCCAGGCCGTGCGATACGAGGCGGTGGTGCCCCCGGGGTGGTCCTCATCCGAGCAGCGGGCGGCCACCGACTGGCTCGAGCGCCAACCCCTACCGGCGTCCTCCGCGAACACCCCGCCGGTGCCAGCACCGGTGCACGAAGCCCTCCAACAGACACTGGGCGTGGTGCCGGGCAGCGCGGTCGTGGTGTGGGCGGCGATGCTGCGTCACCGCCAGCCACTCACGACCGCCCAGATCATCGACTCCACCGTTCTCGACCAGTCCGCGGTCACCGGCACGCGCGCCGCCGCGCTGTACGTGCAGGCGTTGCGGGGGCTGGGTCTGCTCGTCGAGCAGGGCAAAGACGGCAAGGCCGTGCGATACCAGGCGGTGGTGCCCCCGGGGTGGTCCTCATCCGAGCGGCAGGCGGCCACCGACTGGCTCGACCGCCAACCCCCACCGGCTCCGACACCAGACAACCCGAGCTCCGACCTTACAATCGCGTGGGTCGAAATGCCCCACGATCACCAACCAGCGCTGCCACCCGGGACACTGTCAGCCGCCCGCACCTGGTTGCGCGTCCACGGGCCACACTGGAACGCCGTCCTCCAACAACACGCAAACAGCGAAATTCTGGAACTGTGGGATCACTTCACCACAACAACGACGTTTCCGTACAGCACGCTAGGCGATTACACAGCCGTCCTGACAGGAGCATGGCTCACGTACGACCAGCTCTTCCAGGCCGCCAGCGACATGAAGATCACCCTGCCAAGCCCGAACACCGTCTTCCTCTACAGTGAAGAGCACCCGGGCAACCCCACCAACACGCCCCCACCAACCACCGTCAACATCCACGCAACGACCAGCATCACCAATCTCATCCACGCCTACAGCACCGCATCAGACGCTGCCACAAGACGGTCCATCCTTCAAAACGCCCTAGGTCGAATTCCCCTCAAATATCTGACCTCCCTGGCCAACACCGGCCCCACCATCGCCGATCAAGTCGACGCCGTCATTCTCCAAGCACTCGACCCCAGCTCGCACAACAGCGGCAGCCCGACCCTCGTCGCCCAAACACGAGCCAACCCCAATTTAGCGAAGCATTTCGACCCAACAACCCGATACAACTGGATCTCCGCAATACTGGCCAACACGAACCCCACAACCCACACAACAACATCAACAATCACCGACCTTGCCGCCTGCGCCACAGTCACGGCTTGACCACCCTCCGGCACTGCAAAAAGATCGACTCTGTCTCACATTCGGTGGTAACCGAGCGTGGTCGATGTCGTTGAGGTCACGTGTGCAAGATCGATGATCTTAAAAAGGTCGGGGGGCATCTACGTGTCGCGCGGGGCCAGGAGCGGGTCGTACACGGGGAGGTCGGGCGCGGGCCGGGTGTCGGCGGGCAAAGCGGCGATCTGTGCAGCGAGGCGCTGCTGAGCCAGCTGCGGCGGCAGCAACTCGGGCAGCACCTTGTAGATCGTGCTGCGCGAGACGCCGACGAGCTTGGCGATCGCGCTGATTGACCGCTCCGGCTCAGCGAGCAACTGGCGGGCGTAGGCAACCTTCTCCGGAGTCATCGCCGGTGGCCGGCCCAGGCGCTGGCCGCGGGCGCGGGCGGCGGCTAGGCCCTCGTTGGTGTTGGCCACGATGATCGTGCGGATGAACTCGGCCAGGGCGGCGAAGACGTGGAAGACGAACATGCCGCCGGCGGTGGTAGTGTCCAGTTTCTCGTGCAGCGACAGGAACCCCACCCCCTGGCGCTAGAGTCGACCCACGATACCGATCAGGTCCTCCAGTGACCGGCCGAGCCGGTCCAGCGACACCACGGTCAGGGCGTCGCCGGGTCGGATGTAGTCGAACATCCGGGCCAGCTCCGGCCGGTCGGCGTTCTTGCCCGAGGCCTTGTACATGGCGCAAGAGCAGTTGGAGAACGCGATCGAACACGCCTCGTTCAGCGGCGGCCTCACCCACTCAGAGCTGGAGATGGCCGAGATGGCGCTGTCGGCCGTGCAATACGCGCTGCGGCAGCTCTACGCCGCAGGCAACCATGTCGGCGACCAACCCGGCGCTGATCAGCATCGCTGACAGAGACGGCCGCTGAATCCCTCATGGCAGCGCCTCGCGCCAACTGGCAGGCGACGCGCGTTCGCGGCCTTGATGTCGGCGGCCTAGTACTCCAGCCGCACCTGGTGAAGTCGGAGTCTTCGCTGGTAGTGGGCTGTTTTGGCGCGGTACTGGTGCCGGCGTCGCCATCGTGACCATCGATGTATGTGGTCGAAGGGTCGGATGGTGGTGATCAGGTGTGCCAGCAGACGGCGGACCTCGCCGAGAGTGAGGGGAATGAGGCCGTCGTGGTCGGATCTGGTGTCCCCTTTTTGGCCTGGGCGGCGGTGACGGCGAGGTAGGCGTGGGCGCACAGAACGAGTGTTATGTGCCGGTACCAGGCGTCGTATCGGCGGACCTGGTAGTGGTCCAGGCCGATCTCGGTCTTGGCGGTCTGGAAGCACTCCTCGATCGTCCAACGGGTCCCGGCGACCCGGATCAGGTCCTCGTCGAGCGTCTCGGCGGGGCCGAAGCACAGGTAGTAGGCCAGGTCAGCGGGGTTGGTGATGC
>NZ_JBFAAF010000175.1:0-4011 GCF_040639595.1 Micromonospora sp. NPDC023814 | reverse complement strand
AACCTCACCAAACGCGTCGCCGACGAAACCACCCCAACCTGGCGAGACATCTGAAGGCGGCATCACTCACAAAATACGTGAATCAGACGCCCTCTTAGATGCAGCGGTGTGGAGGTGCGCTTGTACAGCTTGCGCATCGTCGCGGCGTCCTTCTCGTCGACAAGAACATAGGGACACCCCCGACGGCCTGCCGACGATTCGGGGCCCTGGCTCCGCGAGCAACCGGCGAACCGTGTGACCTCACCGGGACGTGGGCCGCCGGGTACTCCGCCGAGTGCGACTCGCGGCCTCCGCTGCCTCCTACCTAGGTCGCCACTCATGTGCCGCCGCACGCCAGATGTCCTGGCGCCCCCGGTCCAGCAGGCTTTCTGGTGCCTGCGGGTGACACCACCCGGAAACCCGTCCGGACACCCGTTGCGTCGGAAGGCGACGTGATCACATGATCGACGACAACGAAGCCGGAACAGCCCGCTCCGGTTCCCGTACCGTCCGTCTCGCGGCAGCGTTCGCGGCGGCGGCCGTGCTCGCGACGACGGCCGTGGGCTGCGCGGCCGGCCCAGCGAAGAGCACCGTGGCCCCGCCCGTCGCGGTTTCGGCCGGGCGAGGCTCAGCGGCGCTGACCGCCGAGGACATCAACGCCTGGCTCGACGGTCTGATCCCGGCCGCACTCGACCGGGCCGGCATCGCGGGCGCCACCGTCAGCGTGGTGTACGGCGGAAAGATCCTCACCGCCCGGGGATACGGCCACGCCGACACCGGAACGGAGAGCGGCGAGCCCGTTCCGGTCGACCCGGAACGCCACCTCTTCCGGGTCGGCTCGGTGTCGAAGCTGTTCACCGCCACCGCGGCGATGCAACTGGTTCGCGACGGCGCGCTGGACCTGGACGCGGACGTGGGACGGTACCTCGACTTCACGCTGCCCCGGCGGTACGAGGGTCCGATCACTCTGCGCCACCTGCTGAGCCACACCGCCGGATTCGAGGAGCGGGTGGGCGGCCTGATCGGGACAGAGGGCACCGAGGTCGACCTGCGCAGGGCGCTGGCAACCGACCCTCCCGAGCAGATCTACCGGCCCGGCACCGTGCCCGCGTACTCCAACTACGGCAACGCGCTGGCGGGCTATCTCGTCCAGCGGGCCAGCGGCCTGCCGTTCGAGGAGTACGTCGATCGGAACGTCCTCGCCCGCGCAGGCATGACGTCCTCCACCTTCGTCCAGCCGCTGCCCGATCGGCTGCGGAGCCAGATGGCCCACGGGTACGAACACTCCGCCGGCCCGGCGGTACCGTTCGAGATCGTCGGCACCCCGCCCGCTGGCGCGCTCAGCGCCACGGCCACGGACATGGCCCGCTTCATGCTGGCCCAGCTCGGTGAGCCGGTGGGGACGGCGCCGCTGCTCGACCGCGCGACCCTGGACCTCATGCACCGGCCGGCGCTGGACGCCACCTCGCTCGGCACGCTGGCCAGCGGCCCGCGGATGAGTCTCGGTTTCTTCGACGAGAGCCGAAACGGCCACCGGATCCTCGGGCACGGCGGTGACACCGAATACTTCCACTCCCACCTGCAGATCCTTCCCGACGACCGGGCCGGGATTTTCATCTCGGTGAACAGCACCGGCAGCGGGGCCACCGACACTCTCCACCTCCGGCAGGCGATCACCACCGGCTTCGCCGACCGCTACTTCCCGGCGCTGGCGGGCCCGCCCGCCGGGATCGTGGACCCCGCGACCACGGCGGAGCACGCGGCGATGACGGCCGGGACGTACGAGAGTTCGCGGGCGATGCGGAGCAACTTCCTGACCGTGATCGGGCTGGCCGGCCGTACTCGGGTGAGCGTAGTGGACGAGGGCCGGTTACTGTTCGAGCCGGGCCCGCTCGGCGACTCCGCGGCCCTGTACGAGGAGGTCGCCCCGTGGGTGTGGCGCGAGGTCGGCGGACAGCACGCGCTCGCCATCCGGGTCGCCGACGGCGAAGTGGAGGCGATCGGATTCGATTCGGCCTTCGCGCTGTTGCCGGTCGAGCCCGAGCGCAGGTTCTCGGTAGCCGTGCCGGTGTTGCTCGCGTCCACGGTGGTGCTGCTGCTCGCCGTCCTCTCCTGGCCGGTCCGTGCGCTCCTCCGTCGCTGGCGCGGACAGGCGCCCCGGGACCGCGCGGGGCGTGCCGCGCGGGTGCTGACCCGGATGGCCGTCGCCGCCACGGTGCTCGCCCTGGTCGGCTGGGGGCTGAGCATCGTCGCCGTCCTGGGCTTCAACGACGTCCCGGCCGATCTCCTGCGTCTCGTGCAGGCGCTGCAACTGCTCGGCCTGCTCGGCGTGGCGGCCGCCGCCGTACGGCTGGTCGACGGCATCCGCCGCCGTTCCGGCTGGCCTCGCATCGCCGGCAGCGGCCTAGTCCTGCTGGCGCTCGCCGGCACCGGATGGTTCGCCGTCGAGTTCATGTTCCTCGCCCCGAGCGTCTCCTACTGACCTCCGGAGAGGCAACAGTGCGAAGCGAGGATCATTGGCGCATGACAGAGCGCATCGTCGGTCCTCCCGGCCCACCTGGGCTCGGCGGACAGCTCGACCAGCGGCTCACTCGGCTTGGGTTGACCGGCCGGTTCGCTCGGGACTGCCTGCTCGCAGCCGTGTTGACGGTCCTGACATTCGGGCTGGCAGCGGCCATCGTCTGGGTCGTGGCTCCGGCCGACGGGCTCTCGTTCGACCCGACGCGGGCCTGGCTGATCGTGGGTGGCTGCTGCGGCCAGGCGGTGACGCTCTGCCTGCGCCGGGTCCGCCCGCTGCTCTGCTTGGCACTCGTCGTCGGTCTGCAGATCCTCGTCGCCGCGCTGGTCCCGTCCGACGTGACGGCCCGGATGCTCGCGCCGCTGGTCGTGGCGTACACCGTCGGCACGCTGTGGCCGGTCCGGGCCGCCCTGCTGATCGCCGGCACGGCGGCGGTGGTCGAGGTTACCGGGACGGTGGCGGCGGTCGGGACGGCCCCGGACCTGGTCCGGGTGGCGGTCGGCCACCTCGCCTCGGGCGGGTTGACCTACCTCGGCGCGGCCCTCATCGGTGGCTACGTCGCCACCCAACGGCGGTACGTCGAGTTGATGCGGCTACGCACGGCCGAGGCGGTGCGGGCGCAACAGACCAAGGTGGCGGCCGCCATCGCCGCGGAACGGTCGCGCATGGCGCGGGAACTGCACGACGTCGCCGCACACCACCTGTCCGCTATGGTGGTGCAGGCGTCGGCCGTGCACGGACTCATCGACCGCGACCCGCCGGCGGCGAAGGCCGGGGTGGCGTCGATCCGGGCCCAGGGCAAGGAGACGCTGGAAAACATGCGCCTGGTGGTGGGGGTACTGCGCGGGCGGCCGGGGGACTCACTCCCCGCCTCGGCGGGCGACCAGGACGAGGGGACAGTCCCCGTTCCGGGGCTGGCGGCGCTCGACGACCTGGTCCGGACGGCACGGGACCTCGGCGCGTCGGTCGAGTTGATCCGCGAGGGTGAACCCCTCGAGGTGCCCCCGATCGCCGACGTCGCGCTCTACCGGACCGTGCAGGAATGCCTCTCCAACGCCCGCCAGCATGCCCCGGGCGCCCCGGTGCGGGTGGTGCTTCGTTTCCTGGCGCGCACGGTGGTGCTCGAGGTGGTAAACGACCCCGCCCCACGCCGTTCCGAGTCGCCGGCGCGTAGCAGCACCGGCGTCGGCCTGATCGGCATGCAAGAACGGGCGCAGCTCATCGGTGCGCGGTTCGCCTCTGGGCCCACGGCGGCCGGCGGATGGTCTGTCACCGTAACGGTGCCGACCGGGCCGGACGTCCCCCGGGGCCGATTGTCAGCGAGGGTCGAGGAAGGAGCCGGACCGGCGTGATCAGGGTGATGCTCGTCGATGACCAGGCGGTGGTCCGCGCCGGCTTCCGTGTGATCCTCGAACAGGCGGGGGATATCGAGGTCGTGGCGGAGGCGTCGAGCGGATCCTCTGCTGTCCAACTGGCCCGCCGCACCAGCCCGGACGTCATCTGCATGGACATCC
>NZ_JBFAAF010000174.1:0-4029 GCF_040639595.1 Micromonospora sp. NPDC023814 | reverse complement strand
GCTCCTCAGCGGTCAACGCCAGCAACGCCAACTTCGGACCACGACCATCACCCACGCCATCAATCTAGCAATGAATCAACGACTCGGGACACTAGTCCCGCCTCGCCGCCTTCAGCGTGGAGCTCACCTGGCTGGCCAGGGCCTGCGCCTCGTCGGTTCCCGCGCGACGCAGCACACGGCCAAGATCGTTCAGATAGTCCAACGCCCGTCCGGAGCGGAGCCCCGCCACCGCCGTGATCGCATCCTGCGCTGTCGCGTAGGCCGCGGCCCCAGGTTCAAGGCGTACCTCAAGAGTGGCGAGCTTGATCAGCGAGAAGACTCGCCCCCGAGTATCGGCGACGTCGTGCATGTCGACCGCGATTCGCAGCCGTCGCACGGCGTCGACCTTGGCGCCCGACAGAGCCAGTGGGAACAGCGCATGCCCGGTGTCGCCCATCAGCTGAGCGTCGTCGTAGAACCACAGCCACGGCGGATCCTCGTCGGGGCGCCGCTGCTCGTAGAGATCGTCAGCCTGCCGTACCGCTGAGACCGCTTCGGCGGTCCGGCCGAGTACGCCGTATGCGCGGGCCTCCAACACTCGAATCATCGCCCTGGTCGTCGTGCTCGCCGAGGCCTCGCCCGCCCTGGCCAGAGTGGTGACCTGCAAAGCGGACGCGCCGCCACCAAGATGTACGGCCTGCCGCGCCATGCCGGAGAGGACGTTGAGGCGGCTTGGCCAATTCTCGGCCTCCGTAGCGATTTGCAGAGCGATGAGGAAGCATCGCCGGGCGGTTTCGTGGTCCCGTGCGTCCACGCTCATGAACCCTGCAAGGCGACCCAGCCGCGCTACCGCCGCCATCCACGCCTGCCGGATGCCGGCCGAGCGGAAAGACGCCGTACGCAGGGTTTCCTGGGTCCACGCCAGCTGACCAAGCGCGAGAGACCGCACGACGGTGCGACCCCCGGCAGCGTGGTCGGCGCGCTCCATACCGTCGATAACGCGGTGGAGGTCGTCGACGTCGATGTGGCCGATCCGAGCCGGCGTGGGAGGGCTGGCCAGCCCGTTCGCCAGGGCGGCTAGCGCGCCGCCGCCCAAAGCGCCAATCGTTGCGGCCCCGGCCAGGGCGAGGAGCTGGCCATCCACGTCAACGGGTGGCGGCCGATCAGCAGCCCGAGAACGACGTGAGTAGAGGCCAATCTCAGCGGCGCTCTTTGCGCCCAGGACCGCCTGGAACGCCTCGCGATAGTCCCGGCCTGGCCACGTAATCAGGCCTCGCTCGATCCGGCTCACGTAGTCAGCGTCGATCGATGGCCGCTTCTTGGTTCGCTCCAATACTCGCTCGGCGACCAGCTCGGCCAGCTGGCCGCCGGTCAGCCGTTTGGCCGCTCGAGCTGCCGCGAACTTCTCGGTGCGACTCATTCCGCTCCCCCGACGTCGTTTCCGAAGTGTGGCCCCGGTGGTTGGCCGCGACACGCGGTACGTGTCCACGCTCAAAATGCCTGCCAAAGTGTTCTCCGCGTTGAAAGCCTCGCCGGGCGCCCGCGCCTACTACGACCGGCAACGCGCCCGCGGCGCCAGCTACAACGCCGCCCTGCGCCAGCTCGCCAACCGGCTCGTCGGCATCCTGCACGGATGCCTCAAAACCGGCGCGCTCTACAACGAGACGACCGCCTGGTCCCATCACCTCAACGAGGCCGCTGCTTGACATTCAAGCTCCTGGGATGTCTTTCAGGAGGGAGTCTGGGTTTCACGCCGACCGGCGGGGATCTGTCACAGGGCGATTGGCCTGCGCTGTGAGCGGCTGAACGGGCCCGTTGACGGGTGCTCGCCGACGACCGATCGACGAAGCCCTCACGGAACCCCCTACGGAAGGGGTCGCCGCCGCCGAAGTCAGAAGGCTCCGAACCGGCGGGCCGGCGCTGACAGATCGCCGGTGTCCGTTGACAGCGAAGTTGAACCGTGTTGGTCGTCGTGACCAGGGACGGTTCATCTTCGATGGCAAAGAAGTCGGTTCGCGTGCTCGGGTGTGACCGTTGGGCTTGAGGTCTGTGCCATCGAATCTGAACCTGATCGTGGTTGAAGCTGTCGCGCCGCGGTCGGGTTATGGAGGGTCATTCTGCGCGGCCACTTACGGTCCCGGAGGGTGGTCAAGCCGTGGCTGTGGCGCAGGCGGCAAGGTCGGTGATTGTTGATGTTGTTGTGTGGGTTGTGGGGTTGGTGTTGGCCAGTATTGCGGAGATCCAGTTGTATCGGGTTGTTGGGTCGAAATGCTTCGCCAAATTGGGGTTGGCTCGTGTTTGGGCGACGAGGGTCGGGCTGCCGCTGTTGAGTGAGCTGGGGTCGAGTGCTTGGAGAATGACGGCGTCGACTTGATCGGCGATGGTGGGGCCGGTGTTGGCCAGGGAGGTCAGATGTTTGAGGGGAATTCGGCCTAGGGCGTTTTGAAGGATGGACCGTCTTGTGGCAGCGTCTGATGCGGTGCTGTAGGCGTGGATGAGATTGGTGATGCTGGTTGTTGCGTGGATGTTGACGGTGGTTGGTGGGGGCGTGTTGGTGGGGTTGCCCGGGTGCTCTTCACTGTAGAGGAAGACGGTGTTCGGGCTTGGCAGGGTGATCTTCGTGTCGCTGGCGGCCTGGAAGAGCTGGTCGTACGTGAGCCATGCTCCTGTCAGGACGGCTGTGTAATCGCCTAGCGTGCTGTACGGAAACGTCGTTGTTGTGGTGAAGTGGTCCCACAGTTCCAGAATTTCGCTGTTTGCGTGTTGTTGGAGGACGGCGTTCCAGTGTGGCCCGTGGACGCGTAACCAGGTGCGGGCGGCTGACAGTGTCCCGGGTGGCAGCGCTGGTTGGTGGTCGCGGGGCATTTCGGCCCACATGATTGTAAGGTCGGAGCTCGGGTTGTCTGGTGTCGGAGCCGGTGGGGGTTGGCGGTCGAGCCAGTCGGTGGCCGCCTGCCGCTCGGATGAGGACCACCCCGCGGGCACCACCGCCTCGTATCGCACGGCCTGGCCGTCCTTGCCCCGCTCGACGAGCAGACCCAGCCCCCGCAACGCCCGCACGTACCGCCCGGCGGCGCCCGGGCCGGTGACCGCGGACTGATCGAGAACGGTGGAGTCGACGATCTGGGCGGTCGTGAGTGGCTGGCCGTGACGCAGCATCGCCGCCCACACCACGACCACGCTGCCCGGCACCACGTGCGGTGTCTGTTGGAGGGCTTCGTGCACCGCTGCTGGCACCGGCGGGGTGTTCGCGGAGGGCGCCGGTGGGGGTTGGCGCTCGAGCCAGTCGGTGGCCGCCTGCCGCTCGGATGGAGACCACCCCGCGGGCACCACCGCCTCGTATCGCACGGCCTTGCCGTCTTTGCCCCGCTCGACGAGCAGACCCAACCCCCGCAACGCCTGCACGTACAGCCGGGCGGCGCCCGGGCCGGTGACCGCGGACTGGTCGAGAACGGTGGAGTCGACGATCTGGGCGATCGTGAGTGGCTGGCCGTGACGCAGCATCGCCGCCCACACCACGACCACGCTGCCCGGCACCACGTGCGGTGTCTGTTGGAGGGCTTCGTGCACCGCTGCTGGCACCGGCGGGGTGTTCGCGGAGGGCGCCGGTGGGGGTTGGCGCTCGAGCCAGTCGGTGGCCGCCCGCTGCTCGGATGGGGACCACCCCGCGGGCACCACCGCCTCGTATCGCATGGCCTTGCCGTCTTTGCCCCGCTCGACGAGCAGACCCAGCCCCCGCAACGCCTGCACGTACAGCCGGGCGGCGCTCGCGCTGGTGACTGCGGACTGGTCGAGAACGGTGGAGTCGACGATCTGGGCGGTCGTGAGTGGCTGGCGGTGACGCAGCATCGCCGCCCACACCACGACCGCGCTGCCCGGCACCACTCTGTCTACCTGTTGGAGGGCGTCGTGCACCGCTGCTGGCACCGGCGGGGTGTTCACGGAGGGCGCCGGTGGGGTGTTCGCGGAGGGCGCCGGTGGGGGTTGGCGGTCGAGCCAGTCGGTGGCCGCCTGCCGCTCGGATGAGGACCACCCCGCGGGCACCACCGC
>NZ_JBFAAF010000173.1:0-4030 GCF_040639595.1 Micromonospora sp. NPDC023814 | reverse complement strand
CCGCATGCGCCAGCACCGCCCGCTGCTGACACGGCGTCAGATCCAGAGCAAACCGGTACGCCTGTATCGCCTTCACGACGACGGGTCCTGTGTGGCGGCCTCGACCGCCCGACGCACCCGATCCGCAGCAGCCCCACGGCCGTAGAGACGCACGCACAACAAGGTCAACATCTCCGTGACGTCCCGGACCAAGTCATCGTCGACCTCCGCCGGGTCGACCACCAACAGCCTGCGACCCTGCGCGGTCAACGCCGCCTCGACATACTCGGCACCGAAACGGACGAACCTGTCACGGTGCTCCACGACGATGGTCGTGACCATCGGGTCGCGCAGCAGGGCGAGGAACTTCTTGCGGTGCCCGTCCAGTGCGGATCCGACCTCAGTCACCACCTGCGACACCGGCAAGTTCCGCCCAGTCGCCCACGCGACGACCCGAGCGACCTGCCGATCAAGGTCGGCACGCTGCTCGGCGGACGAGACCCCGGCGTACACCACCACCCGCTCGACGCCAGCCGAGACAGCAGGCAACGGCTCGCCCACCATGATGAGTCGCCCCAGCCGGAAAGTAGGAACAGGTAGCGTCCCAGCCGCGTACTGCCGCCGCGCGGTCACATACGCGATCCCCTGAGACGCCGCCCACTCCTTCAAATTCACCCCATCACCATAGCACCCCTAAGGACACTAGAGACGATTCAATCGCGAGCAGTTGTTAACCCCTCCGCGCTGCGCGTGGAACAGCGCGCAGTGCCCGGGTGGATTCCTGCTTCTCGGCGCGGTGCCGGCACGGGTGCCGGTCTGACCTGCGCTCCACGGGCTTTGAGTTGTCCCAGCGTCCCTGGGCCAACACGTTCTTGGCTGCGTTTGTGTCCCGGTCGTGGGTCACGCCGCACGGGCAGGTCCACGACCGGACGGACAGCGGCTTCGGTCCGTCGAGCCGACCGCACTGCGAGCATGTCTGGCTGGTGGGCGCAGACCGGTTGATCTTGCCGAAGGCGGCGCCCTTGCCGTAGCCGCGATGTTGGCAGGCCGGGTCCGAATGCCGCGCCGCCGGGTCGGGTTGGTCGTCTCCGGCGGCAACATCAGCACCGTCCTGTTCGGGCAGCTCATCCCTGCGGGGGGGCTTAGCGACTGAAGGATGGTCCGGGTGGCATCCGCACGGGTGCCGCCCGGACGGTCCGGCAGTGCGTTCCGGACCGCCGGACCGCCGCCAGGCGGCCCCCAGATCTCCCGCTTCATCGGCTCGCGGCGAGATACCTCAGCCTCGCCATGTTCTTTTGCTCCAGCGGGCGATGGTGGCCGGTAGGCCGTCGCCGGTCACCGGTGCTGGATTCTGCTTCTCGCTGGTCGAGGTGAGTCCGTAGGTCCTCATCCGTGGGCTCGACCAGGAAGGTGCCGTCCGGCCACAGCAGCGTGGGGACGCGTCGACGTCCGTGCTGCAGCCGCCGGACGAGCCTGGTGGCGGCTTGGTCCCGGTCGAGGTCGACGTAGTGGTAGGCGACGCCGGCGGCGTCGGGCACGGTTCGGCTGCGTCGCACGGGGCACCAGCCGGTGCCGTAGACCACGAGCCCAGGGCTGGTGGGGTAGTGGTCGGGATGATCTGCACCAGTCATGTCGACTGCTGTGACCGTGTTGATGCGGCAGGGCGCGGCCGGTCGTGCCCGTGCCTGGGACGGACACGACCGGCCAGATGGTCAGCCGACGAGCTGGTAGCCGGCCTGTTCGACCGCGGTGCGTACGTCGGCGGCCTCCAGGGCGGCGTCGCTGGTGACGGTGACCAGGCCGTCGGTCACATCGACCTCGACGCGCGTGACGCCAGCGACGGTGCTGAGGTGCTTGCGCACGGAGTTGGCGCAGCCCCCGCAGGTCATTCCGGACACGGTGTAGGTGGTCCGGACGCCGTCCTGGGTGGCGATGGCTGCCGGGGCGGTGTCAACGGCAGTGGCGCAGCCGCAACTGGATTCGCTGTTGCACATGGACATCTCCTCTGATGGGTGTGGGTAGGCAAGGCGGACCCGGCGAAGCTGCGGTGTGGTCGTCCTCCGTCTGAGTGCCGGTGTCCCGTCACGATCCGCCTTTCTCGATAAAGCGGAAGCTACCCCAGGGGGGTATATGGCGCAAGGGGTTCGCGTGATCGGGCGTCGTTGACGTGGATCACTTGACGTCCGATACCCCTAGGGGGTAAACATTCTCCACTTACCCGTACCCCCTAGGGGCATGAAGGAGTGGTTGTGATGTCATCCGGATCCAAGCGGTGGTGGGCCCTCGGCCTCATCGCGCTCGCCCAGTTCATGGTCATCATGGACACCTCGATCATCGGCGTCGCTCTACCTCGGATGCAGACGGACCTCGGCTTCTCGCCAGAGAACCTCTCCTGGGTGTTCAACGCCTACGTCGTCGCCTTCGGTGGCCTGCTGCTGCTCGGTGGCCGGTTGTCCGACCTGTTCGGTGCCCGCCGCATGTTCACCACCGGCTGGCTGATCCTCCTGGCCGGTTCGGCCGCCGCCGGCCTGGCCGACAGCGTCGCCGTCGAGCTGGCCGCCCGCGCCGTCCAGGGCGCCGGCGCCGCCCTGATCGCGCCCTCGGCGCTGACCCTGCTGATGATGCTCTTCGGCGCCGAGCCGCGGGAACTCACCAGAGCCCTTGCTCTCTACGGAGCCGCGGCGCCCGCCGGCGGCACCGCCGGCGTCTTCCTCGGCGGCGTCATCACCGAGTACGTCAGCTGGCCCTGGGTCTTCTACATCAACATCCCGATCGCACTGGTCGCCGTCCTCGCCACTCCGGCGCTGATGCCGGCCGGCGGCGCCCGCCGAGGCTCCCTCGACGTCGCCGGAGCGCTCACCGTGACCCTCGGTCTCGGGGCCGCCGTCTACGCCATCGTCCGCGCCCCCGAGGTCGGCTGGTCCTCCGGGCAGACCTGGTTGGTCCTGGCCGGCGCCGTCGCCGCCCTGGCGGCGTTCCTCGCCATCCAGGCTGCCCGCCGGGAGCCGCTGATGCGCCTGTCCATCTTCCGCGCCACGAACCTCGCCGCCGCGAACATCGCCCAACTGCTGCTCGGCGCGGCCTGGATCCCGATGTGGTTCTACCTCAACCTGTACCTGCAGCAGGTCCTCGGCTACAGCGCCTTCCCCAGCGGTGCCGCGCTGCTGCCCATGACCGTCCTCATCATGGTCGGGATGATCGCCCTCGCACCGCGAGCCATCAACCGATTCGGCCCCAAGCCCATGGTCGTGACCGGCCTCGCGGTCCTCGCCGCCGGCCTCGGATGGCTCGCTCTGATCCGCCCCGACGGCACCTTCGTCGCCGACGTCCTGCCCGCCTCGCTCGTCGCGGCGCTGGGCATGTCACTCGCCTTCATCCCGTCGCTGGGCACCGCGATCTCCAGCGCCCGCCCCGAGGAAGGCGGACTGGCATCCGGCATCGTCAACACCAGCTACCAGGTCGGCTCCGCCCTCGGCCTGGCCGCCATGACCGCCGTCGCCGCGTCCTACGGCGCCGACCAACTCGGCGACCTGCCGGCCCTGACCGACGGCTACTCCGCCGCCTTCATCGGCGCCGGGATCATCGCCGCCGCAGGTGCTGTCATCGCGGCGATCACCCTGCGCAGCTCCGCACCCCACCCGGAGCAGGCCACCGACGCCCAGCCCACCCAGGATCAGCTGACCTGACTTTCCTCACCACACTCGCCTCGATCACCAACAGTGTGAAGGAGAGCATCATGACCACCGTCGACCCGATCCTGACCGCCCACGACGACCCGTCGAACGCCTCTGCCGCCAACGCCACCGCCCGGCACCCCGCTGCGGAGGACGCCCGAGGTACCGATGCCGCTACTCGCGACGCCTCCGAACGGCTCGCCCCGAAAAGCGTTGCCGCCGTAGACAGCGCCCGCACCGAGCTGCTACACGACATCGGTCAAGCCACCTTCGCCCCTCTGAGGGTCTGCTGCACCGATAGGTGACATCTGAGATGGCTTGCCCTGTGGGCGAGCTGGAAGGATGTCGCTGTGCCCAAGCCCTACCCCCGAGAGTTC
>NZ_JBFAAF010000172.1:0-4067 GCF_040639595.1 Micromonospora sp. NPDC023814 | reverse complement strand
CGCCGCGCCTTCACCGACGAACGCGAAGCACGACTCACCGCCTTCCGGTGGCTACACCGCTACAACACCATCCGCCGCCACTCCCGGCTCGGACAACAGCCACCGATCACCTACGAAAAGAACACCCGGCCAGCGCCAGCTACGCTGGCCCCGGCCGCATAACCTCGTGTCCAGGATCAGGGGTCAAGCCCCGACAGCTGCTCGGTGCGGGTGCGTGCGCACTCCCGTGCTCGCCGGGGACGTACTCCACGCTGCGGTACGTCATCTCGACGGGTGCATTGCCGTTATCTGCGTCGGTTGGCGGATACCACGCTGGGCGGTTGTGCGCTGGTAATCGAGCTGGTGATGCGCCGGTTCAGGTGTGTGTCCGGCACCTGTCCGGTGGTGCCGTTCGTCGAACAGGTGGAGCATCTGGCCCGGCCTCACGCGCGACGGACTCCGCTGCTGCAGCGGATGCTTGCTCAGGTAGCTCAGCGTCTGCCGGCGCGGCTCCGCACGTCCGAAACGGTGCGCAAACCGCGCCAGCAAATCATCCAGACCCGCCCGCCACCCGACAATCTCGTCGACCAACCCAAGTGCGACAGCCTGCGCCCCGGCCAGACACGGACCACAACAGACAGACGATACGGTCAACGAACTCGCACGACGGATATCATCGACATCGGCGGCTACACGACTGGCGCTGACCCGACGCGAATCATGCCTATGAGCTGCGACAAAGCAACTGTGGAGTTGGTACTAGCGCCTTGCTCGTGCCGCGTGGTGGGGCCCTGACAACCTTCCACCACGTCGCCGGCCGGGCCGGCCGGAGGTCGCCAGCAGGCCGGGGCACGGAACGGTTGGGATGAAGGAAGGGATAAGGGTGAAGAATACCCGAAAGACGCATCTGGTTGGCACGATCCCGGCCGAGAGCCCCCGGGGTGCGATGCAATGGGCTCTGTCGCAGCTAGGGGACAGCCTCGACATGGTGCCCGACGGTGAAACGCAACGCCCGAATTGGGTGCAGCACATCGTGGAGGAGCTCCGCACTCACCCTGACTTCGAGTTGACGCGTGACGGCGACTGGTCGGACTACGGCAAGACACCAACGTTCAGGGTACGTCGGGGCCACGCGTTGCGAGGTGACGACATCAAGGTGGGCATCGAAGCGGCCTTCCGCGACAGCTATCCGATTTACCGAGAGCTGGCCGAGGCGCATGGCCGAACGGAGCTGCCGTTCCAGGTAGGCGTGCCGGGCGATCTCAATTTGGCGATGTTCGCCTTGGGTCCTGCTAGAGCGCTTCGGCATCGGAGGGCGTTCACTGATGCCACGTTGCGCGAGATCCGCGCGATCCATGCCGAGGCTGGGGACCAGGTGGTGTTCCAGATCGAGGTACCGGCCGAGTTGGTTTTCGTGGCGAGTGTCCCGCGCTTCAGTCAGTCGGTTGTGGCGGGCTACCTGGCACGCGGGATCGTGGGCCTGGCTCGGCAGGCGCCCGAGGGCGCCCGCTTCGGCATCCACCTCTGCGTCGGAGACCTGCAACATCGGGCACTCGCGCGGGTGAGGGATAGTGGCCCTTTAGTGCGCCTTGCCAACGCCATCGCGGCAGAGTGGCCTGCGGGCAGGCCGTTGGAGTTCGTTCATGCGCCGTTCTCCGCTGCGGTGGAGCCACCGCCCACCGACCCTCGCTGGTACCGGCCGCTTGCGGGGCTCCGGCTTCCGACCACGACACGCTTCATCGCCGGCTGCGCGCACGAGCGCCAAGACCTCGTGGCCCAAGTCCACGTTCGCAACCTCATCGAGCGAATGGTCGGCCGCCAAGTGGACATCGCGACCAGCTGCGGCCTCGGGCGACGCGACCCTGCGGCGGCCGACGCTGCGATGCGCCGCACAGCCGAGCTTGCGAGCGGCCCGGCGGCAACGGCGTGAGGCGGCAGCCGCAGGCCATGCGCCAGGCCGCCGATACGCCAGGTTCCGGCCGGACCTGTCGGTTTATGACGTGCCACTGCTGCTCGGCGATGAGGTCAGCCACCTCGGCGACCCGCAGTGAACAGGTACGGACGCCGCGCACCGCGTCGCCGTCAGCTATCAGACTCACCTCATCGACCGTCGTGGCACGGAGTAATGATCAACCTACGAAGCCCGATGGCTCCCGCCCCGCGAGCGCAGCGTTCTTGATCAGTGGCGGTGTCGCGTCCGTGAGGTCACGCAGAGCACGGTGAGGTCACGGCGCAGATTTCCTGTGAGGTGTGACCTCAGCGACGCCACAGATTTCTTGCCTCTGCCCACGTCCGCAGGTCCTTGAACGGGTTCCCACGCGCGCCTGCCCCATTCCCGCAGTCGCTCCGAGCCCAGCAGATCCAAGACGACCGTCAGGTCCTTCGAGACCGCGGTGTCATCCGGGCCGGAGGGCGGTGTGACGCCCGGCGCGCCCACAACGGACGCCCGGGTGGGCTGTTCGCCGGCGGTGCGAGGGCGATCCGTCGGGTGGACGCCGGTCCGGTCGGGCGATCTGACGCACGCTCGGCCGGCCGGCCGCCAGGCCATCAGGCCGCCAGCCGGTAGCCGCGCTTCATCACGGTCTGGATCATGTCGACGCCGTCGAGCGGGGTGTCGTCGAAGGCTCGCCGCAGGCGCGACACCGCCATGCATGGGGCATGGGGTTGGCGGGCACAAGCGAAGCAAGCGGATCGGGTTAAGCGTTTGGCGTGGCGACAGATGCGAGAGGCCGATTTATCGAGAAGCGTGACAGGCCAGGGATTTCCGCGCCGAGGCAGAGGTCGCGAACGATGCGGCCGGCGGCCGGCGCCTGGCAGAGCCCTCGCCCCGAGAAGCCGGCCGCGTACAGGAAGCGGCCCTCAGCGCCGATGTAAGCCGTGCGTCCGTCGGCGACGTCAAGCGTCCCCGTCCAGGCTGTGTGCAGGCCGAGATCCGCCAGCCGGGGATACCGCGCGGCGAACTCGGTGGCGACGGCGCGGTGCCATTTCGGACGATCGCTGCCCTGCTTCGGAACCCCTTCCAGGCCGATGAGGAACGGCTCCTGGAGCCGACGTACCCGCAGCGCGGATTCAAAGTGCAGTGTGAACGGGATGACGGTTCGATCGGGAACGGCATCTGTGATCATCAGTTCGGACTCTCTGGGTGCGACCGGCAGCCGCACCCCGGCGAGGTTCGCGACGTCACCGCTCCACGGACCGGCGGCGCAAACGATGAAGTCGGTGTGAAGTGGGCCGGCGGTGGTGTCGACCCGACCGGTCGGCAGGTCGATTCCTGTCACCGTCGTGCGGAGTAGGAACCGGGTACCGCGTTGCCGGGCCGCTGTTGCATACCCCTTCACGATGGCCTCGGGGCTGCACGAGAAGGCTTGTGGTGACCAGATCGCCGCGAGGACTCCGTTCGTGGCAAGCCACGGGTTACGGCGACCAGCCTCTGCGGCGGTAATGATGTCTACCTCCACGCCGACCGCCCGCTGAGCGTCGAGTTCCTGCTCCAGCCGGTCGACGTCGGCCTCCTTGGTCACGGCCACCATGAAGCCGGTTGCCACCAGGTCCGGAGCAACACCGGAGACGACGTCCAGGCGGAGATACTCATCGAGGCTGGCTGCGGCGAGCCGCGAATCCTCGATCCGACCCGGGAAGTAACGATCTCGTGCGCAATTGCCAGGGCTTGTGGGCTGCCGTGATGTGGATTGGTTACCAGGTGATCATGCGGTCGGATACCAAGCCGGCGACCGCGTCAATGGTCTCGGGTAGAAGCTCACGGCGGCCGGTGAAGCGTTGAAGCTGTCGCCACCATTTCAGCTCCGCAATGGCGTGTTCGACAGAAATGCGTTGTGAGGACTGGTGTTTACGCTCTGCTTCCCACGCGTGCTGACGTGCGGGTGGTGCGCCGGGGCGTAGTTTCAGCGGCGGAGCGGTGACCTGGTCGGGGTGGTCCTTGGCCAGGCCTTGGTAGCCGGCGTCGACCAGCACCGTCACCTGCGGGTAGGCGTTCAGCAGGGCGTCGATGCCCTCGACGCGGGCGGCGGTGGTGTCGTGCATCCGGCCTGGCCGGTGTCCACCGCACCACAGGGTCGCCCCGTACTCGT
>NZ_JBFAAF010000171.1:0-4079 GCF_040639595.1 Micromonospora sp. NPDC023814 | reverse complement strand
CGCTCCTCAGCGGTCAACGCCAGCAACGCCAACTTCGGACCACGACCATCACCCACGCCATCAATCTAGCAATGAATCAACGACTCGGGACACTAAGCGGGGTTGAGGTGTCCGCGGTGGCGTCGGGTGGTGGCCAGGGCCCCGGCGTTGTTCCTCTCTGTCCGGTTCGATGATGGTCTGCTATATGCCGTAGACGGCGAAGGCGTCGGCGCGGTCGTGTAGGTCGCGGCGGGCGTGGGCGATGTTGGCTCTACCGGCCAGCCGGTAGGTGTTGAGTGTCAGGTTGCGGAAGCCTCCGATGGTCCACGCGGAGGCCGGCGCCGGGCTGAGCATCGACGCCAGACAGCTCACCCCCGCCGCACTGGCGACGTTCAAACACGCCGCCGCCATGGTCAACCCGAAGTTCTACGAGTTACAGCGGCTACGCAAGTCCACCTGGGACACCCCACGCTTCATCCAGGGCTACGACCTCACCCTCGATGACCGCCTGGTCCTCCCGCGGGGCCTGCGGCACACCATCGCCACCATCATCGAACGCGCCGGGTCGCGACTGGCCGTCACGGACGCACGAAACCCGGGAACCGAGATCGACACCGCGTTCACCGCCGAACTCACCGGCAAGCAGGCCAACGCGGTCGGCGCGCTTCTCGCCCACGACGACGGGATTCTGGTCGCCCCACCGGGCTCCGGCAAGACCGTCATGGCCTGCGCCGTGATCGCCGAACGCAACACCTCCACCCTCGTCCTCGTCGACCGCAAAGCCCTCGCCGACCAGTGGCGCACCCGCATCGAGCAGTTCCTCGGAATCAAGCCCGGTCAACTCGGCGGCGGCCGACGCAAACTCACCAGCACGGTGGACATCGCGCTGCTGCCCTCCCTCGCGCGGCGCGACGACGTCGCCACCCTGACCCAGAGGTACGGGCACGTCATCGTCGACGAATGCCACCACCTCGGCGCCGCCGCGTACGAGCACTCGGTCAAGCGAATCGCCGCGCAGTTCTGGCTCGGCCTCACCGCCACACCCACCCGACGCGACGGCCTCGGCCAACTCGTCACCTGGCAACTCGGACCCGTCCGCCACACCCTGACCGACGAGAAACACGGCACCCTCGCGGCAGCGATGCACGCCGACGCCGGACCCCGACGAACGCTGTTCATCCACGAGACCACATTCCAGCCCGGCGACATCGACCTTGACACGCCCGGCGCGCTCGCCGAGGTGCACCGGCGACTGGCCCTCGACGAGCCCCGCAACACCCAGATCGCCGATGATGTCGCCGTCGCCCTGACCCTCGGCCGCAACTGCCTCGTCCTGACCCGACGGGTCGCCCAGGTCGAGGCACTCACCGCTCTGCTCGCCGCACGCGGACATCAGGCGCTCGTGCTCCAAGGCGCGATGAGCACCATCGAACGGCGGACCATCGTTGACCGGCTCGACGGCGCCAAGGCCGGCGACGGCCTGCTTGTCATCGGCACCACACCGTTCATCGGTGAAGGCTTCGACGCCCCCGCCCTCGACACCCTCTTCCTCGCCGGCCCGATCTCCTACGACGGCCTACTCGTCCAATGCGCCGGCCGCGTCATCCGCACCGCACCCAGCAAGGACCTCGCCGAGGTCCACGACTACCACGACCCGGCCACCCCCATCCTCGCCGCCTCACTCCCACGCCGCATGCCCGGATACCGGGCCCTCGGCTTCACCAGAACATGAGTGCATCCCATCGCGATCACCATGGCTAGTCCCGCCGGTTACAGGGATATGACAAAGCCAAGCATGCTGGGCCTAGCATAGTAGGCTGACGGACATGGGTCGGTTCTCCGAGGATGAGCTGCATGCGGTTGTCTCCAGGTACGAGGCGACGCGCGCTGCCGCGTTGACCGAGCGGGATGAGCAGCTGCGGGCGTTTCATGCGGCCGGCTGGCGGCCGGTGGATCTGCAGCGGGTCACCGGGTACAGCCGGGAGACGATCCGTCAGGCGCTACGACCGGAAGTCCGGCGGGCGACCAACATCAGCCGGCGCAGGACATCCCCCCGACCGCCGGCGGACTACCGGCCCTACGGTGACCGCAGGCCCTACGTGGTGGCCGAAACCCTGGCCGCGCTGCACGGCCCGACCGACGGCACGGTGACGCTTCCGCGTCATCTCGACTGGTCCGGGCACGCCGAGTACGACCTGACCCGGCCCGCACGCCTGACCAGCATGTACAAGGTGGTCCTCACCGAAGCCAGTACCGTCGAGGACCTGAACACCTGGCTCGACGCCGACCTCCTCCGGAGACTTTGGCCCACCCTCTGGCTGCCACCCCAGCTCCGCCAGCGCTGGGAAGAAGCCTTCCCCGAGCTCACCGCAACCCGCAGCAACGCGGCATAGCGGTGGACCCCTTCCACGAACGCCTCGCCCGTACCGGACTCGGCGCGGCCCATCGGTACGGCTTCGCTCTGGCCGGCGGTTACGCGGTCCAGGCCGCCGGGCTTCTGGAGCGGCCCAGTGAGGACGTTGACCTGTTCACCGCCTGGGACCGCCGCGAGGAGTTCACCGCGGCAGTCGCCGCCGTCGTGCACGCCTACCGAGACGACGGCCTGACCGTCGAGACCGAGCGGCAGTACGACACGTTCGCCCGGCTGGCTGTCACCGACGGTGTTCAGGTTTCCAAGGTCGAACTCGGGGTGGACTGGCGTGCCAACGAACCGATCCTCATGGCGATCGGACCGGTACTGCACCCTGACGACGCGGTCGCGAACAAGATGAGCGCACTCTACGGGCGAGCGTTCGCTCGTGACTTCATCGACATCGACGCCACGCTCCGATCCGGCCGCTACACCCGCGAAGCCCTCCTCACCCTCGCACAGCGCGCCGACCGTGGTTTCGACCGGCGAGTCTTCGCCGACGCCCTCGGTCAAGCCACCCTGCTCGATCCTGACGACTTCGCCCAGTACGGCGTCGTGGGCCGAGCGCTGGACAATCTCCGTAGCCAATTCGCCGAATGGCGCCGTGAACTGCTCGATGAGGAGGAACCCGCCGAGGATGACTCGGCTCCCGACTCGCGGCAGCGATAAGCCTGCACCCGCAGGACCCACAAAGTTCCAGCTGATCTTCAGCGAGCGATCGCAGCAACGCTCCGCAGCGACCGGCACACGCAGCCAAAAAATGAAAAGCCGCAGGTCATCGGCCTGCGGACACAGGCGGAGCGTCGGGTTAGAAGACCCGCGTCCGTGGGCGCGCCGACCGGCAACTCCTCGCCGGACTCGTCGTCAACCAACACCCCCCACACCCAGGGCCCCGGCAAAGTCGTGACGGTGTCTGACTTGTGAGGCTTGGGGTAGAAGCGCCGTTGGTGGTGGCAGCAAGACGGGCATGACCGGCTCAGAAGATCATCAAGGTTCTCTACGCCATGTTGATCGCTCGAAGTGAGTCATGCCCGCACTGCCATCATCGCTGATCTCGTCCTTGTCCTGCGCACCGGCTCTGACCGTTGCCGAAACCGCTGGTGGGCTGCCCGAAGCGCTCGCTGGTCTGCCTGATCCACGCGCCAGGCGAGGTGTTCGGCACCGGCTGACAGTCGTGGTCACCGCAGCGGTGTGTGCTGTGGTCGCCGGCTACCGCTCGTACGCCGCGATCGCCGAATGGGTCGCCGACGTGCCGGCGGCAACGGCTCTGGCCTTGGGCATGACTGCCGACCGGCGCCCATCGGAGGCGATGATCCGTCGGCTGTTGCAGGCCATGGACCCGCAGTTGCTGACCGCGGCGATCGGTGTCTGGCTCGCCGGCCGGGCCACCGTCACCACCTCAACGGCCGGCCGGGCGATCGCCGTCGACGGTAAGACCCTGCGCGGCTCCCGCACTACCGACACCCCGGCCCGGCATGTGATGACCGCCTGCGACCAGGCCACCGGCGCGGTCCTGGCCAGCATCGACGTCGACGGCAAGACCAACGAGTCACCCTGTGCGGGGCACGCCGCGATGGCGTGAAAAACTGCGGTCCGGTCGCCCGCCGACGCCGCTGGGATCTTGGCACTTGAGGCCGTTAACGAGTCTGGCGCGGGGCCCGACCTGGATGGGTCGCACACTGTTGCTTCG
>NZ_JBFAAF010000170.1:0-4094 GCF_040639595.1 Micromonospora sp. NPDC023814 | reverse complement strand
GCGGCGAGTGCTGGCGTGGGCGTCGCGGCAAGGCCGGCGCCGGTGATCGCGACGCCGGCGGCCGCCGTACCACGCAGCAGCGTGCGTCGGGAGATGGAGCCTTCAGGGGTACGCGTCATCACGTTTTCTCCGTTCGTGGGACGGGCCGATGGGGGCAGGGGGAGCGGGCTGGCCGTGACGAGTCAGCGGGTGTCGTTCGGCTTCGCTGAGCGGCCGTACGGTGTGGACGGCCGTCGCGGACGGGCTTGTTGGTTGACGAGTCTGCGTGCGCCGTCTCGGCGGCGTCAAGATGCCAATACGAATTAGCAAGGTGGGTCCGGCGGGCTTCGGCCGGTGCTGCCGCCGCGTCGTCGGCCTGTCGGCTGAACCCGGTTCGCTCGCCGTGAACCGGGACCCGCGTCCCTACGTGCAGGGAGCGTAGCTCGATGATGACACGGGCATGTGCTCACAAGGCGGGAGCTGAATGTGGTGTTCGCACGTTCTGGCCGGATCACCCAGCCTCCATCCCGATGGCAGATCTCGCGGCGCGGCGTCGCGAGGGTGGCGGCGGTCGCGATGGTCGCCGCGGCCGGCGTCTTCGCGTTCTCGGCGAGCAACGCCGCCGAAATCCCGAAGGCGGCCCCGCTCGACGCGGCCCTTGTCCCGGTGCTGACGAACGCGGCCTCGCCGTGCACGGCGACCCCCGAGCAGACCAAGGCTGCGCCGGCGGCACCACTGGCAGTCACGCATACACCGCCACCGGCGGTTCAGATGCCGATGAGCAAGGTCGCGCCCGTGTTCCTGTTCGACGGCTTCCCGGACACCGCCGACCTGCGGCTCAACGGGGCGGCGACCGTCTCGGGCGGGCGGCTGGTGCTGGCCTCCGGGCGGGACAAGGCGGGCAGCGCGTGGGCGACCACCACGATCGACCCGTCCCGGTCCTTTAGCACGGGGTTCTCCTTCGAGATCACCAAGATCAGCGACGGGATCGCGTTCGTGATCCAGGGCCAGTCCCGTACCGCGCGCGGAGCCAGTGGCGAAGGGCTTGGGTACGGCGCTCGGCCGGATACCGGCCGGCCGCGGATCCAGCCGAGCCTGGCGGTCGAGTTCGACACGTGGGCCAACAGGTTCGACCCGGTCGACCACCAGCACGTCGCGGTGACGAGGAACGGTGACATCACCCAGCATCTTGTGTGGAAGGACCCGGGCTTCAGCCTGTATGGCAAGGGCGTGGTCAATGTGTGGATCGACTATGACGCCAGGACACACAGACTGCGGGTCTACGCGAGCAAGTCCGGCTTCCGCCCGGCCCACCCGCTGATCACGAAGTCGGTCGACCTGCGGCTGATCGTCGGCGTCGGGCAGGCCTACGTCGGGCTCACCGGCGGCACCGGCATCACGACGGTGGCCGATCCGGTGGAGGCGGTGGTGGCCTGGAATCTGAAGTTGAGGTGAGAGCTGGCCTCCAAGCTCGTGGACCAGCTGCGGGACGCTACCAGGAAGCGGGCCAGTGCTTCGCCCGTGAGGGCGGAGGGTGAAGGCCCGCGCGGGAGGGTCGCCAAGGGCCCCGAGCGTGCCCTGACCAGGACGGCCGCAGGCCAGAGCCTGGTTGCTGGTCCACCCGTGTGTGCTCCGATTGTGGGCGGGTCGGTGACAAGCCGGCGCTGGACGCCCGGTCGTGGGTCTGCCCGTGCGGCAGTGTCCACGACCGGGACGTCATCGCCGCCCAGAACATCAGGGCCGCCGGACGGGCGGACCGTGGAGCGCGGGTAGGACCGGCACCCGTGCCGGCACAGCGCGGTGATGCGGTGACCCACCGGTAGTTGACACCCTGCGGGGTGTAGCAGGCCGAATCCCCGCCATTCATGGCGGCGTCGATGCTGTTGGTCGCCGCGCTGGTCACCCCGCGACCGCCGACGCTGCTGCTCCTCAACGAACCCGAGACGAGCATCCCACCCGGATCCGCTGCGGCCCCTCGCCGGGCTGATCCCCGCCGGTGCGGCCCGTATTCAGGTCGTCGTGGTCAGCCACTCCCGGCCGTCGTGGAACGCACTCGAGCACGACGCCGGCGAGCTGACGACGATCGACCTGGTCAAGGGAGCTCGGTGAGACGCGGGTCGCCGGCCAGGTCGCTTCGACCAGCCGGCGTGGCGGTGGCCCATGCGCTGAACCAGCGCTCCGCCCGGCGCGACCCGAACGGTGGTGCTCGCCTTGACAGGCGGGCACAACCAGGGTGCAGATGAACACCCACGCCACTCCGTACCTCGGGAAGTCGGGGGCGGCGTCGGGTGAGGCCAGCGCGTCCAGGGCGCGGGGTCTGCGGGTCGCCCGACGCCGGCCCGAGGTTCTCCGGACCCAGGACGAGCAGTGCCTGCCGTCCCGCGTCGAGGCGCCGCCACCTGGATCGGCGGTGGTTGCGGTGGCTGCGGATGCGATTCTCCAGGTGATTCAAGGTCCTGCTGGACAACGAGATCGTGGAGGGGTAGGACCGCACCGGCGAGGCTCCCGGTCGGGGCATCGGGTTTTGGTCGATTTGCTGCCGCCTATCCCGCACCGGCAACCGGCAGCTCAATGCCGCCATCCACCGCATCGCCATCACCCAAGCCCACCGGCACCCAGACGCCCGCGACTACCTCCAACGGCGCCGCGCCAGCGGCAACAGCACCACTGAATCCATCCGGCCCTCAAACGACGACTGTCCGACATCGTCACCGAGCACTCCTCACCGACGCCATAGACAGCGACATCAACACGTCCGCTTGACATAGGAGCAAGCGGACGTGACCACGTACCGCTGGCGGCAGCGCCCGGCGCCGACGGTGCGGACGGCGGCGGCGAGGTGACTATCCGTGACCCGCTTCGCAGGGGTTCCGATCCTCCCCGGCCTGAAGGCGGGTATCCACGGAAGGAGTCTGACGATCCGCGACGACGCCCTCCAGGCCGGCAACAGCCCGATCGGCTGAACCGCTGGCGAGTTTGAGTACGGGCCGTGAGCGACCCGGTCCGTTTACTCGATCCGGCCGGGGCAGCCCATAGTGGACGCTGGGTGTGAGCCGCTACATGGCGGCTGTGACAGGCGCTCTTTCGGAAGGATTCTATTCGTGCGGTTGACTCGTAGGCGCACAATTGCTCTGGCAAGCTCGGTGGCTGCTTTTGCTGGCTCGGGGTTTGTGTCCCGGCCCGCAAGCGCTTCGCCCACATCTGACAACTGGAGCTGGCTGCTGCAGCAGTTCGCAAAGTACGGCAACGACGAGAAGGCAACACCCGCGGCTGACGAACTGGTGTTTCTGCCTGCCTATGAACAACTGGCGCTGCTCAATCGGAAGCTGAACCGCGTGTCCGCGGTGGATCTGACCGAGGCGCATTTGCGTCGGCTGCGGCTGGTAAACCCGCGACTGAACGCCTTCGTGCACGTTACAGAGGATTTGGCGCGTGAAGCCGCGGTGCGGTCCGAAGAACGGTATCGGCAGGGCAGGCCGCGAATGCTGGAGGGACTAACCTTCGGCGTCAAAGCGCTCTTCGACTTCCTGGCGGGCGTCCCCAACGACTTTGGCTCTAGGCCGATGGCTGACTTGGGGTTCGTGCCGCCCTCCACCGCGGTGTACATCCAGCGCGCACTCGATGCAGGTGTGGTGGTGCCGGGCAAGACCAATACTCCCGAATTCGGCCATAAGGGCACTACCGACAACCAGGTCCACGGCCCGACAAGCACCCCGTTCGACCTTCGGTTCAATGCCGGTGGTTCCAGCGGCGGTTCGGCTGCGGCCGTGGCGTCGTTCATGACGGCCCTCACTCAGGGCTCCGACGCGGGCGGCAGTGTGCGTATCCCGGCGGCTATGTGCAACATCGCGGCACTCAAGCCAAGTATTGGTCGCTGGCCGCAGGAAGCTCCGCCGATTGCTGCCGCACCCTTCTTCACCCCCGGCCCCATGGCGCGGACGGTGGCAGACGTCGCCATGCTGATGCAGGCCATCAGCGGACCGTACGAGGGTGATCCGTTGAGTATGGACGGCTCGCTGGACGTGACTGGTCAGGTGCTCGTCGGCGGGTCGGCTTGACCTGGGGCGTTCGGGTTGGATCATGGTTGGGTGTGCGGAACGCCGTCGATCGTGGAG
>NZ_JBFAAF010000169.1:0-4199 GCF_040639595.1 Micromonospora sp. NPDC023814 | reverse complement strand
CCCCAGCAGCTCCAGCGTCGTGCTGATGCCCTCGCGGGCGGCGCCGGTCGCGTCGAACGCTCAATGCCGGGCAGTGGTTGCCGGGACGGCCGCACGCCGCCCGCACCGGTGCCGCCCTTACAGACGTGGCAAACGCGACGCCCGCGAAGTACGCATGGGGGTACGCGATTCGGCGGGAGTGGCCGGACGGACACCACGACCTGTTCAGGTGCACGCCCGACGCGGACACCACGCAGCGGCGGCTCGGCCGTGACCAGGGCTACTGGCGCGCCGGCCCGGTACGGCCGGCGGCGGTGCACCTGATAGCGGCCAACGCCCTTACCGGGGACCGACATCCAGCGGATGACTGCCAGCGCTCGTCGTGCCCAATCTTTCCGGAGCGGGGGGAGCGGCGGTGAAGTCAACGCATGTGCAGGTAGCTCTCGCGCGGCGGACGCTGACTCCGTTCGGGTTGTGGGTGATCGGGGCTGCGGCGTCGGCGCCCATGGTGGTGCTCGCCGGAGGCATCGTCGCGACGTACGCGACCACCAAGGTGACGGCTTTGCCCCTGACCTTCGTGCTCGTCGCGGGTACGGTGGCGGTGCTCGCGGTCGGGTACACGGCGATGGCACGCCAGGTCCGACACCCGGCGGCCTACTACGGCATCCTCGCGAACGGGCTGGGCCGTGGCTGGGGCGTCGCCGCCGGCCTGGTCGCCTTGGTGGCCTACAACGCCATCCAGACCAGCCTGTACGGGCTGTTCGGGGCGACGATCGCCGCGGAGCTCGGCGGCACATGGTGGGTGTGGGCGGGCATCGCCCTGGCCGTCGTCGGGGTGTTGGGTCTGCGGGCGATCGTGCTGTCCACCCGGGTCCTGGCCGCCGTGCTGGCCGTCTCGCTACTGGTCGTCACGGCGTTCGTGCTGGCCGGTGTGGGACAACCGGCGGACGGTCGGCTGTCCTGGGCGGGCTTCGACGCCTCAGGGTTGGCGGTCAGCGGCCTTGGCGGCGCGGTTGCCTTCTGTGTGGCCGCGTTCATGGGCATCGACGCGCCGGGATCGTTCGTCGAGGAGGCCATCGACCGCAGGTCGGTCAGCCGGGCCACCACCGCAGGAGTGGTGGTGCTCGGTGGGGTGTATGCGGTGGCCGCGTGGGCGATGGGGGTGGCGGTCGGCCCCGGAGCCGTCGCCGAGGTCGCCGCTGATCCTGCCGGCGGGCTGCCGTTTTCGGTCCTGGAGCGTCTTGGCGGTGGGTGGGTTGTCCTCGCGGAGCTGATGCTGGTCTTCGCGATCGTCACGTCGATGCTGGCGTTCCACGCCGTGCTCGCACGGTATGTGTTCGCGATGGCCCGCGAGGGCGTCCTGCCTGTTGGGCTCGCGCGAGGCGGCAGCGCGACCCGGGTCAGCGCGCCGCGCGGCGGGTCACTGGCGCAGACCGGTGTCGCCACGGTGGTAGTGGGCGCATTCGCGTTCAGCGGCGCTGACCCCGTCGCGGCGATGTTCACCTGGCTGTCGACGCTGGGTGCGATGGGGCTGCTGTGTCTGCTGTTGGCCGCGTCGGTGGCCGCGTTCAGGGCACCGGACAGCGTGCGCGGGCCGCGGCCGGGGGTGTGGGAGTGGCGGCTCGCGCCCGCCCTGGGCGTGCTCGGCGGGCTGGTGGTGCTGGCCTTGATGCTCGGTAACGTCAGCTCGCTGCTCGGGGCCGCGCCCAGGTCGCTGTACCCCTTTCTGCTGCCCGCGATCCTCGTCGCCACTGCCGTTGCGGGCGGGGTGTGGGCCGGGATCCTGCGGCGAGCCCGTCCCGAGGTCTACGCCGGCATTGGCCGCGGTACCCCGACGGCGCACGCCGTTCCCGACGCCATCAACGTCTCGATCTGAGAAGGAGGATCGCGACGATGAGCAATCATACTGCCGCACCCGGCGGGCATCACGGTGTCGATCCCTTGCGCCCCAGCTGGCGCCCGCAGCACCCACCGGCGGCACTACCCATTGACCCCCGGAGGCCAGCCGATTACGCACTACCACCACCCGGCTACGGCGTGTCCCCAATGCCTGGCGACTACCATCGACCGGCTGACACCACGTTTCCCCCCACACCACCCGCGCCCTCGTCGCCGCCTGCGTCCTGGCAGAGGCAGGACGACGACGGTGTGCCGGCTAGGGCCCGCCGCTCGGCGGACCTGCGCAAGCAAGTCGCGTATCGCTCCAAGCGGGCCAACGCCGGCCACATGGTCGAGGCCGACCAGCGGTTCGGGCAGCGCGATGCGCTCGGTCCGCACGGGGTGATGCTGTTCTTTAGATCCGAGGCCCCGGCCGAGCCGCACGGCTACCGGCTGCACATGGCCCACCGGCTGTGGCTGGCCTCGCCGGAATCCGATGACCTACCTCGGCTGCTCGGCGACCTGGCGGTCATCGCCAGCGACAACATCTCACGTGCCGCCTCCGCCGGGCGCCGGTGGCATCCTCTCGGGCCGGACGGCTCGATGGTCAACGGCGGAGACATGACCCTGCCCGACGACGCGACCTACGTCGGCATCGGCGTCACCACCCTCGACTCGGATCAGGGCCGCTGGTACCAGGTCGCCCGGACCCTGCGCGACGAATCGGCCAACGGCCGCTACCGGTCGGCGTTCGACCTCAAAGGCCAGTGCTACGTGCTGCTGACCGACGGCACCGCCCTGCACATCGACCGTGACCCCCACGCCCGCATCGGCGTGGACGGAATCCGCTGCAACAAAACCCTCGACCCGGACCGGATCACCTACTACAACCCCCACCAGCACCTCACCGAAGAAGACGATGACGCCACCCGGGAGGTGTGGCGGCAACTCGGCGCGCTGCACGACATCCTCACCGCCCACCTGACCGCCAGGCGGCCGGCATGACCCACAACTCCACCCTCGGTCTCCTCGGTGCCGCGGACCTCAGCCTCGCGCCGATCGATGTCACGGCCGTCCTCGACCGCCTGGTGCAGCAGGCCGATGCCGACGCGGCGACGAGTATCGGGTTTCCCGGGGCCGTGGACCTCGACCACAGCAAGGTCATGGCCCGCCTGGGCAGCCGGTTGTGGAACAACATCGGCGATCCAGCGGACCCGGGCGGGACAGCCCACACGCGGGTGCTGGAGCGGGCCGTCATCACCTGGGTCGCCGACATCCTGTCCATGCCGGCCGATGACCGGTGGGGATACGTGACCACGGGCGGCACCGAAGGCAACCTGTCCGCCCTGCACGCCGCCTACCGCCGTTATCCCACCGCCCGGATCTACTACTCGACCGCCGCGCACTACTCGATCTCCAAGACGGCGGCGATACTGGGCGCGCGGAGCGTGGTCATCGACGCGCGGCCGGACGGGGAGATGGACTATGCGCATCTCGCCGCGCAGGTCCGCAGGCGGCGACGCTGGCCCGCCATCGTGGTGGCCACGGCCGGCACCACCATGACCGAGGCGGTGGACGACACCACCCGCATCCGCGCCGTCCTCGACGAGTACGGCGCGGGCGGGCACCTGCACGTCGACGCGGCACTGTCCGGCATCCCGCTCGCCCTGGACGGCCGGCTACGCCTCGATGACGCCGGCGGCATCGGCAGCATCGCCATGTCCGGTCACAAGTTTCTCGGTGTGCCGACTCCGTGCGGAGTCGTCCTCATCCGCGACGGCGTCCGCAGCCACAGCAGCCACGTCGCCTACAACGACACCGTCGACACCACCATCACCGGCTCCCGCTGCGGCCTGGCCGCCGCACTGCTGTGGCACGCCATCGCCACCCACGGCCGCGAAGGACACCGCTGGCGGGTCAGCGAAGCCCGAACCCTTGCCGCCTATGCCGTCAACCAGCTCACCGCCGCGGGATGGCCCGCGTGGCGGCATCCCCACGCCTTCACCGTCGTCCTTGCCACCCCACCGGAACAGGTACGCAAGAAGTGGCTGCTGGCCACCGACGGGGACACCAGCCATATCATCTGCATGCCTGGCGTCAGCAAGGGCCAAGTCGACGCGTTCGTAGCCGACATCGCCGCCGCCGCACCGCCGAGGTCGATACCGCAATCCCGACTCTCGCCCGAATCGCCCACACCACCGCTGGGCACTGACTGTCTTCCGATGCCGTCTACCGACCGACACGGCGGCGAGGTGACTGATCAGGTGGTCGTTCCGGTTGCGGGTAGCCAGGGACGGCCGGTGGCGAGTTCGGTGAGGGCGTGCATGATGTTGCGGCCGTGC
>NZ_JBFAAF010000168.1:0-4201 GCF_040639595.1 Micromonospora sp. NPDC023814 | reverse complement strand
GGCAAACTCGTCGAACGACCCACCGCCGAACTCGACACGACCGACGCCGCAGCCGCCTGATCAAGATTTCTCATCCACAAGTCTTGACTATTGCTTCAGCTGGATCGTTTGATGCGCTGGCGGCTCGAAGTAGCGGGTAGAGCTCGCGGGCGACGTAGCGCTTGAGGCACCGGATGGCTTCGCGGCGGCTCTTGCCGTCGCTGATGCGCCGGTCGAGGTAGGTGCGGGTATGCGGGTCCCAGCGCAGGCGGGTCAGGACGATGCGGTAGAGGGCGGCGTTGGCCTGCCGGTCGCCGCCGCGGTTGAGACGTCGGCGTTGGGTCTTGCCGGAGGATGCCTCGACCGGGCTGGCTCCGCACAGGGCGGCGAAGGACGCCTCGCTGGCCATGCGTTCAGGGTTGTCGCCGATGGTGATGAGCAGGGCGGCGGCGCTGTCAGGGCCGACGCCGACGCGTTGCAGAAGTTGAGGGGCGTACGCGGTGACCACGGCGGTGATCTGCGCTTCCAGGTCGCGGATTTCGGTGTTCAGGTGCGCGATGCGCTGGGCGAGCAGTCGTAGCGTATAGATGGCGGCGGTGGTCGCGGTGGTGGGCGTGGTCGCCGCGAGCGCGGCTGTCTGGTGGATGCCGTCGGTGAGGCGTTGGCGCAGGTAGGGGTGGAACGGGGCGAGAATGCTGGGTCGGCTGCTGGCGTTCGGGCCGATCAACATCTCGGCGGTGGTGGCGTGGGCGTACTTGCGGGCGGTTCTGACGTTCATGTCGAGCCGGCGGGCGGTCGCCTTGATGGACAGCCCTTCGGCCCGCAGGGCGTGCACGGCCGCGTGGCGTTCGCGGGTGTTCACCGCCCGGCGACCCGTCCTCACCGGCTCGGCCTCGACCGGCGCGGCAAGGGAAGATACCGGGTCAGCGGGCTCTTTCAGGCACCGCCGATGCCCACGAATAACCTTCTCGATCACGTCGCTGAGGTTCTTCAGCAGGTGCCACCGGTCGGCGACCTGGATCGCGTTCGGTGCCCCTTGCCGGGCGCCCTCGGCATAGGCGCCCCCACGATCCCGGCAGATGATCTCCACCCCCGGGTGCTCGCGTAGCCATTCGGCGAGGGTGTCGGCGGTGCGGTCGGGCAGCACGTCGATCGGTCGGCGGGTGTGCATGTCGAGTAGCACGGTGGCGTATCGGTGCCCGCGGCGTCGGGCGAAGTCGTCGACGCCCAGCACCGTCGGCGTCACCACCGGCGGGTCGGGTATCCGCCGGATGACGCGGATCAACGTTGTCCGGGACACCGACACCGCCAGCCGCTGCGCCAACCGGCTGCCCGGTCGACCGCCCAACGCCACGGCGACCGCTTCCAGGTCACCTGCCGCCAGGACCGTGTGCCGGGCATACCGTCGGGTCAGGCCGGGCACCTGTTCGACGAACGTCCGCCGCTGGCACCCGCTGTTACCGCAGGTGAACCGGCGAACCGTCAACGCGACCAGCACCTCGTGACCACCCAACCTGACGTCGGCCAACCGCCGCGTATAGCGGCCATGCACAGTGCTCGACCAGACACCACAAACTCCGCACGCCGCCCGCACCGTCCGCGTCGCCGCATCGATCCGAACTCCAACGGCCCGGACCACCAACGCTTCCAGACGCAGACCAACTAGATGCGGCAGCAACGCCACGATGATCTCCACCCCGGCATCCCACCCGAGCTACCGGTGAGCGCGACTCACAAAATGTGTGCCTGAGCCCGACGACTGACCCCGGCACGGCGGACCACCGGCCCCGGTACGGCGACGGATTCTTCGTCAACCACATCTTCTGGACCGCCGGGCACCCCTGCGGTCCGGTGTCCGTCAGCAGGTCATCGACCGGGTGCTCGGCTTGCGGGAGTTTGTCGGCGACTACCGCCAGTGACGCCACCGTGCGCGTACGACACAGCCCCGCACAATCCGCGGATCGTGGCGGCCCGGCACGGTCAGTCGCCGGGGTGTACACGCAGTTTGGCGGCGATGCGGGCCAGCGCCCGCTGGTCGGTGGCGCTGAGCTGGTCAAGTACCACCTGCCGCACGGCGCGCACGTGGGTCGGCGCGGCAGCGACGACGATGTCGTAGCCGGTGTCGGTGAGCGCGACTAGGGTGCACCGGGCGTCCGTGGGGTCAGCACACCGGCTCGCCCATCCGCGCTGCTCGAAGCGCCGCACGACGTTGGACAGCCGGGACAGCGAGCCGTTGGCCAGGTAGGCCAGCTCGCTCATCCGGATCCGGCGGCCGGGCGCCTCCGAGATGTGGCTGAGCGTCAAGTACTCGAAGAGGGTGAGACCGGAGGCTCGCTGCAACGGCGACTCCAGCCGCCCGGGCAGCAGCAGGATCAGTGAGATCAGGCCGCTCCAGGCCGCCTTCTCCTCCGCGTTGAGCCACGACGCCTCCAAGGAGTCGTCCGCGCTGTGGCTGGGATCCGCGGTAGTTGCCATAGTCACACCTTACCCACACCGCATTACTTCATGCATGAACTATTCTGGCGTACGTTTTACTTCATAAATGAAGGAGTACGACATGACCGAGCCGAAGTTCTTCGCCACCCCGGGATACGGCGACACGCAGCTGACCAACCTCCACTACCACCAAGCCGTGCGCATCGGCGACCGCGTCGAGACATCCGGACAGGGCGGATGGCACGACGACTTCACCTTCCCGGACACCCTGGAGGCCGAGATCGTGCAGGCCTTCGACAACCTCGAACGCACACTCACCCACGCCGGCGCCACCTGGAACGACGTCGTGGCCGTGGAGTCGTACCACGTACTCGACACCGCCGGCTTCGAGGAGCACAACCGCGTCATGGTGGAGCAGTTCCGCAAGCGCATGGGCGACCGCGCGCCCATCTGGACCGAGCTCAGCGTCTCCGCCCTCGGCCACCCCGCCATGCACATCGAGATCCGCGTCACCGCCATCGGCGGCAGCGGCAACTGACGTCCGGGCCGGGCCGGCGACGATGCCCTGGTCGCCGGCGCGCCGCCAGTCCGACGGCGGCGGAAGACTGAGCAGTTCAAGCACGAAACGAGCAGGTCGCCACCTGCGCGGCCTCGACCTCGGCGGGAAGCGCCATCAGCGGCGGCACGGGCACGCGGTCGGCGCTCGGTGACCGAGATGTGTACGTTCAACACGCCGGCTCGGCCTCGACCTCCAGACAGCCAGCGCCGAGGCGGGCGCCACCGAACTCGCCGAATTCGGCGCCCGGATCCGGTTCTGCCATCCCTTGGCCCGATCCGCGGTCTACCGCACCGCCCGCACGGACGAACGGTTCGCCGCGCACCGCGCGCTGGCCGAAGCCACCGACCCGGCCAAGGCCCCGGACCGGCGAGCATGGCACCGCGCTCTGGCCGGCACCACCCCGGACGACGACGTCGCCGAACTCGAACAGTCCGCTGCACGCGCCCGGGCCCGTGGCGGAGCGGCCGCCGCCGCGTTCCTGGAACGCTCGGACACACTGTCGCTCGCAATGCCACACTTCGGCAATTTCTCGTACAGGAGTGTCTCGTGACTGGATGTGGGCGTCACTCCGCGGCGGTCTTCGGATGCGAACCGGCCAGAACGGTGTCGCGGGGCCGGGCGATGACGGACGATTATCGCCTTCGACCCATGGCACGGCTTCTCTGGAAGTCCATCGCGGCGGTGCGGGACGGTTTGCGGCGGGTCTTCGCCGGGCCGGGCAGGTAAATCATGGCGGCCGTGTCCCCCGTGCGAGCTACCCCGGTTTGTCCACCGTCGGGTGACGTGCGCGGCCCCTGCTTGTTCATAGGGTTCTCGCATGATCGAGCTTCAGACGCAGGCGGGCATGGCCGTCGAGCTGCGTGACGTGGTCCGGGTGTATGGCGGCAGGCAGGCGCGGGTTCGTGCGCTCGACGGGGTCGGCATCGGGTTCGTCCGCGGCACCTGGACCGCCGTCATGGGGCCCTCCGGCTCCGGGAAGTCCACCTTGCTGCACTGCGCCGCCGGCCTCGAGCGGCCTACCAGCGGGCAGGTGCTGCTCGGCGACCGCGACCTGGCCGTCGCCTCCGAGCGCGAGCTCACCCGGCTGCGGCGCCAGGACGTCGGCTTCGTCTTCCAGAGCTTCAACCTCCTCGGCTCACTGACCGCTGAGCAGAACGTCGCCCTGCCGTTGCGGCTGGCCGGCCGTAAGGTGTCGATGACCGACGTGCGGCAGATCCTCACCGATGT
>NZ_JBFAAF010000167.1:0-4381 GCF_040639595.1 Micromonospora sp. NPDC023814 | reverse complement strand
TGAAATCGCTGCATCCTCGGTAGACGACCGCGATCGCGCCCGGGAAAGTGGGCGTCACGCCGCCGTGCCTACCGGCAGACCATGCGGCGATGTGCACGTCAGGAACGAAGGGGAATGGCTCGGCGAGCTTTCCGTTGACTCCCGCGCCCCCGGACACCCACCGTTCCATGGGCAGTAGTCCATAGGTCGGGCCGTATCCGCCATGGCCGATGTGGGTGACGAACTGGCGGAACTCCTCCGGCATCCGGGTGCCGTGTAGTTCCTCGAAGTCTGAGACTTGCTGCTCAGTGAGCACAGGGCCGAGAACGGCCTTCTCCGCTGGGGGCAAAGCTGCAAGTTTGACCTGAATCCGGGCGATCCTGTCGTCCACCGGTACTTCTTGTCATGTCAAAGGGCCGTTCAAATTCAAGGCGTAAGCATAGTGCATACCCTGATACGCCGACTGACATCATCGCCACCGAGCCGGGCCAGGGATCGCCGGAGCTCCAGTTTTCGCCCTGAGGTCCCCGGTTCACGGAGTCTTTGGCCAGTGTGAGCATCGGTCACCACGACCAGGTGCACCGTTCTCGGCATGAGCGGACACCTGGTGGGGGCGTCGCCGTAGGCATCAGGGTGGGGCACCGTCTCCAGGCCGGACGCAGCAACCTCGGGGATCAAGCGTCCGACCGGGTGCTCGGCGGACCTCGTCGCTGAAATCAGCAACGGTCTAGCGGCCCTGACGAGGGTGGTCCCCAGTCTTCGGCGTGGGTGAAGCCGAGGGCTGACAGCGCGCCGGCCACCGCCGTCCGGTGTTCGGCCTCTACGTCGGCGGCCAGCGTCGGCGCACTGGCGGTGATGGTGACTGGGTATGCCGTCAGTGGGGCGGTGCCGGAGTGGGCGACGGTCAGCTCACCTTCGCCTCGCCCCATGGTGAGGTCGAGGTGGGTCAGGCGCAGGGCGTAGGACGGCACCTGACCGGTGGCGTAGCCGTCGAACGGCGAGCGGACGGCGATCGTGCCGTCGAGGCACCACCATGGTGCCGGCGGTCGTCCCTGCCAGTGGTGGTCGGCGAACAGTTCGTGCCGCACCGACCGGTACTGCCAGGCCAGCACGACCGCGCGCCGCACGCGGGCGTCCAGACTGCCCAGCCCTTCCGCCCGGTCAGTGGCGGTCAGCAGCGCGGCGAGCCGCTGGCGTACCCAGGGGCCAGGACCTGCTGCAGCCGGTGCGGCCAGGCCTGCTCGGCGGCCTCGGCGGCGAAGCACAGCGCAGACTCCAGCCGGGCCAGGCGGTCATCGACGTCGGGCCACTGTCCACCGGCTCGACCGGTGTGGTCGGGCAGCGCTGTGGCGTGACGACGAGCGACGTACTCGACGGTCGCGCGCAGCGCCCCGCTGGCGGCAAGGTCGACATCCTGTCGGTTGTCGCACCACGACCAGTCGCTCTGATGCCTCAGCATCTCCCGCGCGTAGGGATCGCGCAGCGCTTCCTCGCCGTGGTCGCCGTGTGGGGGACGGGTGGCCGCATCGACCACCTCGGCGGCGAACAGCAACGCTTCGGCGTACCTTGTCGGTGCCGACGACACATCCACCCGCGTCACCTCCCCCTTGCGGTGACACGATGCCACAACCATGCGACTCACCACGGCGCTGCCGGCGGCATTCGCATGCTGCAAAGGGGATGCGGCCCTACTCTCCCTACATGATGGAACTACCCCTGGACTCTGCGTTCGCGGTCTTCGACGCCCAGGACTCGGGGTGCGTCTCCTACGGCGTCGAGGCGTCCGGACGCCGCTGGTTCGTCAAGACAGCCACCACCGCGCAGAGCCGCCGTTCCTTGCTGCGGGCCGCCCAGTTCCACGCCGCGGTCCGACACGAGGCGATCGTGCGCCCCGAGCACGTCCTCGACGGGCCGACGCTGGTCTACCCGTGGCATGACGGCAGCGTGCTGAACCACGCCACCACCCACGGCTCGGACCGCAGCGCCCTGCACCGGTTCCAGCAACTACCCCTGCGCGACGTCGAAACGGCCATCGACACCATCCTCGACGCGCACCTGGCCATCACCGCCGCCGGCTTCGTCGCGGTCGACCTCTACGACGGCTGCTTCCTCTACGACTTCCACGCCCGCCAACTACGCCTGATCGATCTCGACGAGTACCGTCCCGGGCCGTTCACCCTCGACACCGACCGCCTCCCCGGATCCCGCCGCTACATGGCCCCCGAAGAATTCGTCCGCAGCGCCGTCATCGACCAGCGCACCACCGTCTACACCCTCGGCCGCACCATCCACCACCTCCTCGACTCCCCACACGGCTGGCGTGGTTCCCACCACCAACAACAGGTAGCTGTACGCGTCACCACCACGACACCCGCCGACCGGTACCCCGACGTGGCAGCACTCGCGGCAGCCTGGCGCAGCACCCTGCCGAACCCGTAACGCGCGCCGAGGCCTGTGACAGTGTTGGCGCACCTCCTGAGCGGAAGGATCCCGACTCAGGGGACTCGCGGGAGGGCAAGCTGCGAGAGCGGGTCCAGCGCAGCCCGTGACTGATCCGGGCGCTGAGCGTCGTGCGGGACTCATCCTGAACGCTGACCCTGCGTCGGCGTCTTGACCTGAGCCAGCGAACGAAGCTCGCGGAGAGTTGCCGCCGCGCCGCACTACTGCCGGCCGCGCGCAGGGCCGGGGGAGCGCACGCCATGATCTTCGATGATGTGCGCGGTGTGTGCTCTCCAGCAGATGCCAACCCGGGTCAACCGGTGCCAACGCGGGTCACCGCGGCGAACCCCGGTCGCAAACCGGGGTTCGTGTGCTCGGGGTGTGGTCCTGGGCTGGGAGAACGGGGCCCCGGGTGACGCGGGTGAACATGGGCCACTCCCTGCCACCCCAGGTGAACCCGCAGGTCGCTAGACTAGGCCCTCGCGCCCTCGTAGCTCAGGGGATAGAGCATCGGTTTCCTAAACCGTGTGTCGCAGGTTCGAATCCTGCCGGGGGCACCTCGAAGATCAGCGAAACCGCTACCTGAGCTGGCAATACGCACTACGTTCGATCTTGGAAGGCATCTGACCAGGTCAGCCGAGGTGTCCGAGGCAAGATCCGGAATGGCGGCCGTCATGCAGGCGGCGCCGCGCCGGTCAGGGCCTCATCGATCCGGCCGTTGGCGGTGGCCTCTTCCCCGTCGGTGGAGAGTCTCGTCGTACCAGACGTCCGGGCGTGTCGGCGAGCGGCGGCCGGTGGCGGGGTCGCGGCTACTGCGCCTCCGGCGGGGCGCTCCGGCTCCAGGATGGCCGGGGCGCCGTCGGCGGCTGGCGGTCCGTGAGTGGTTGCGGTGGGGGAGCCATCCCGCCCGCCGTCGACCCGGGCGAGCCGAGCAGACCACCGCCCGCGCCGCCAGCGTCCGTACGAGCCGTCAAGGCCGTCTTGACGTGGCGGGCCGGGCGGAGGCCCGCTCCCCAGGAGGGTGGGTCGACGGCAGCCGGTATGGCAGTAGGGCTTCCAGTGATTGGGCCGAGCTCAGTGGAACCCGGGAAGCCAACCAAGATCGCCATCGTCATCTTGAGGTTGCGGCGGCAGGATCGATGCGAGCTCTTCATCGACTTCTAAGTCGTAGGCTTGGGCCAGGATGGCGATGTGGATGCCCATCATGCTGCGAAGATCGCCGAGAGCAAGCGAGAATGGGTCCGCCTGTCCGTAACGCTCTCCGTAGCTAAGGTATCTGCCGTGTGGCCCTGCTGCTTCGACGAATCGCCTGCAAGCGGCGCGCATGGCCCGGAGGTTCTCGAAAAGATCGCTCTTGGGCTTAACTAGATTGAGTTGTTCGGTGAGGAAGGTTCTGATCTGGAGCGCCGAGGAGATGCAGTGACTCTCGTCTCGTCGATGTTGCTGGCCGAAAAGAAGTCGACGGTCTTCAAGGAAGAGCAGGACCCGTCGAGCGACGTCCTTGTCGCCTTCGGTCTTCTGCCACTGAGCGCCGAATCCTCCAGGGATCGATAGCCCGGTCAAGCGAATACCCATGCCTCGATGGTCCCATGCCGGTGCCTGCCTGCCCGATGCGTGCCCGAGCCAGGGGGCAACACCAGTTGACAGTGGCACTCTGCGAGTCTCTGTCACGGCAGCCGATGCTGGTCAGCTCGATGACGAGAGCTACTTAGGGCGTGACTGCGATTCGAAGCCAGTCATTGCCAGCGCGAAGCCAGAGACTGCCGTCACGGCCCTGACCACAGTGCAGGACCACACGGCCGGGCACCCGTATCTTGTGCCGGTCGGTCACGCTCCAGGCGGCGTCGACCAGTTCGGCGCTGACGACTTCCCTGTCTGTCAGGCTGAGAGGAGACAGCCTTCCCGGGCGAGCTAGGCTCGATGGGAGACAGGAAGAGGATCATCGTGACACTACCTAACACGT
>NZ_JBFAAF010000166.1:0-4424 GCF_040639595.1 Micromonospora sp. NPDC023814 | reverse complement strand
GCCTTACCGGCCTTCCTGCATCACTACAATCACCACCGACCCCACACCGCCACCGGCGGCCTACCACCCATCACCAGGTTGACCAACGTCCCTGGGCAGTACACCTAGCCCGCGACTACGAAACCCACCCCAGCACATCGGAGGCCATGATCCGATGGGCTGCCCTCGGCGGCATGCTTCGCCGTCTCACCCGAGGCGAAGCCGCCACCCGCCAACAATGCCGCACCTCGCGTCACCCAGTGCGTGGAGCACAGCGGCGGCGACAACCGCTGCCCGGGCGGCTGACCCTCAACCCATCGCTCGAGCGGATGCGCGTGAACCGGCACGGCTCAGTGCCACCGCAGCTGGTCTCGCAGCGTTCGTGCCACTTGGGCCATGAGCGCTTCGGCGCCCGGCTGGACAGCGGCCGGCACTCGGGATTCGGTGAGGGCGGCGACAGCGAACGTCTGCCCGTCGGCGTGCTCTACCACCCCGACCTCGTGTCGGAGGTTGAGCAGGGTTCCGGTCTTCGAGGACCAGCGGGACGCGTCGGAGGCGAAGTCGGGCGCCAGCCGGTGTCGCTGCACGCTGTCGGCCATCAGCTCGCGGACTCTGGCCGCGACGGCCGGTTTGATCGTCGTCGGTCGCCACAGCCCTTGCATCAGGTCGACTAGCGCGCGAGCGGATCCGGTGTTCGCTCGGCTGATGTCCAGCGAGGCCACCGGCTGCCCCTGTCCCGGTGTCGCCGCCGCGATGGCGAGGGAGTGGGCCAGATGCGTCTCCGACGGCGCGAATCGCTCCGCTGGCGTTTCGGTGAGGTCCCGGGTGAGGTGGCGGACCGTGATGCCGTCATAACCGAGCCGTCGCAGCTGCGCGGTGACCGCGGCGGGCGGGGTCAGGGCGAGCAGGGCGTCGGCCGCGGTCCCATCGCTGATGGCGGTGCTGAGGTAGAGCAGGTCGTCGAGGGCCACCGTGGCTGGGTGCCGAAACTTGGACAGGCCGGTCGGTCCGGGCGTGGCGATCCGCCCGGGTTGCACGACGATCTGGGTAGCTGGATCGAGCTCGTCCCGGGCGATCCGTTCGAGCGTCGCGACCGCAAGCGGGATCTTGATGAGCGAGGCGACCGGGAACTCCAGGTCGGCGTCGATCCCGATCTCGTCACCAGTATCAAGGTCTCGCACCAGGAATGATCCGCGCAGACCACCGTCATCCAGCGCCTCGCGGGCCGCGCGCAACACCGTGGTCATTCCCATTGACGGTCCCCCGCGGCACTCGAAACTTCGTCGCTTGACAGCCCGATGCATCGCCCGATCGCGCCGGGCAGCAGGGTTCGGATCCGCTGCGCGTCCTCGCGCGACCCCGCCGTAACGTCATAGGCCCGGACCAGCTCCAGTTCGCCAATCGGTCGCCAGTGCAGGCCGAGCTCGGCGCCCTGGAAGCGAGAATTGAGCAGCAGGTCGGTCGAGCCAAGCACCTCGGCGGTGGCGGCGACCAGCGACTGCGCCACCCTCACCTGCGCCGGCTGGAGGCCGACGGCGTCGCGCAGCCGGATGATCCGATCGCGGATGTGTGGCACGTCGTCCTCCGGCTGGATCCAGATCCGTCGACGGCGCGCCTGGCGCTCGGCCCGGCCAGCTCGCAATGTCTCCACGTAGATCGCCGGGACATCTGGATCAGCGGCGGCGCCCAGTCCCAATGGCACCCGCCAGGCCGCCTCGTCGGGTGGAACCGCGACCAGGGCAGCCCGGACAGCGAGGGTGCGGGCGAGTTCCGCGCGCTCGCCCGGCTCGGCGGGGTGCAGGTCGAGGTTCAGGTCGTGACGTCTGGCATCGGTGATGAGGCGGGCGAGCAGCCGCGGGAGGCAGATCGTGGGCACCGCCATCCGGAAGGGACGCAGCTTGGCGCGTTCGGCGTCGTGCTCCATCGCCTCCGCGAGTTCGACCAGCCGCCGGGCCGAGGGCAGCATGTCCTGGCCGAACGGTGTCAGGACGACGTTGCGCGATGATCGCTCGAACAGCCGGGATCCGAAGTGCGCTTCCAGTGCGGCGACCCGTCTGCTGGCCACGGACTGCGGAATCCGTGCCGCAGCGGCCCCGTCGGTGAAACTGCCGTATCCACAGACGGCTACAAATGCCTTACAAGCCGCGACTACGTCCATGGCGACAGAGCCTATGCCAAATCAGCATTGATTCTCACATCGCTGTCTTAGACGGCATCGCCTGCCAGATGTGAGGCTCCTGTTCGCCAGCGGCCGCCCGACCGGCGCGGCCGTCCGATCGACGAACGGAAGCCATGATGAAGTTCAGCCCCACACGCCGCGCCGCCCGGCGCCTCGCTGCGGCTCTGGCCGTCGGGCTCGCGTTCGGCCTGGTCAGCGCCTGCCAAGCAGGCGAGCCTGCTGCCGCCCCCTCGGCCGAGGTCACCGCCTCGGCTGGACCACCGACAGCTGCCGCCGCCGAGTTCATCCGGCTTGAGAGGCAGTTCGGCGCCCGGCTCGGGATCTACGTCATCGACACCGGCACCGGGCGTTCGATCGAGCACCGGGCCGACGAGCGGTTCGCCTACGCATCGACGTTCAAGGCGCTGGCCGCCGGCGCGCTGCTGGCAAGAACCACCCCCGAGCAGCTCGACCGCAGGATCTCCTACACCAGGTCCAATCTCGTGCCGTACTCGCCGATCACCGAGAAGCACGTGCAGAATGGCATGACGCTCCGCGACCTGCTCGACGCGATCGTCCGGTACGGCGACAACACCGCCGCCAACTTGATCTTCGATGCGCTCGGCGGCCCGCAACAGCTGGAGCAGGACCTGCGGGCGATCGGCGATCAGGTCACCGAGGTCGAGCGTGAGGAGCCGATGCTCAACGAGGCCGTCCCCGGCGACATTCGCGACACCAGCACCCCACGCGCCTTCGCCACCGACCTGCAGAAGTACGTGCTCGGCGACGCGCTCGCCGACGATGACCAGGCCCTGCTGACCCGATGGCTGCGCGGCAACACCACAGGCGTCGAACTCATCCGCGCTGGCGTCCCGGCCGGCTGGGTGGTCGGCGACAAGACCGGGGCCGCTTCGTACGGCACTCGCAACGACATCGCCGTGATTTGGCCGACCAACGGCGCGCCCATCGTGCTCGCGATCATGTCGAGCCGGGACGAAAAGGATGCCAAGTACGACAACGCGCTGATCGCCGAGGCCACCAAAGCCGCCCTTGCCGAACTGACCCGCTAGTCAGCAGAAGGAGGAGAACTCATATGAGCGCATCGAACCTCGACCGCCGCCGCTTCCTGGGCGCCACCGCCACCGCCGCTTTGGCCACCGTGGCCACCCCCGTCATCGCGCCCCTCGCCGTGTCCGCCGCGCCGGCGCGTGGACGCGCCACGGGATCTGCCGCGACGTTCCGCTGGCTGGGCACCTCCGGCTGGCGCATCGACATCGGCGAAACGACTCTGTTGATCGACCCGTACCTGAGCAGGTTCAAGACCGGGCTGTTCGAGCCGCCGTTCAACCCGGCCACCGCACTGACCATCGACACCGCCCGCATCGCCGAGCATCCCGGAACCCCGCAGACGATCCTCGTGACGCACACACACTGGGACCACTTCAGCGACGTACCACATATTGCCGCCCAGTCCGGCGCCAGAGTCTTCGGCACGCTCACCGCCTACCACCTCGGCTCTGCATACGGCCTGCCCGCATCCCAGCTCAGCCCGGTCAAAGGCGGCGAGTTCTTCGACTTCGGCGACCACACAGTGCAAGTGATCGCGTCGCTGCACAGCCGCAACGCCTCATACTCGATGGCCTACCCCGGCGTCCGGGTGGCCGTGCCGGCCAAGCCAGAAACGATCCAGGACCTGCCAGAAGGAGACACCCTCGCCTACCAGGTGACGCCGCGGGGCGGACCATCGGTGTTCTTCATGGGTGCGAGCGACTTCGTCGAGCACAACCTTGCAGGCCTGGCCCCCGACGTGGCCATGATCGCAGTGCCAGCCAGCGACGCCGTTCACGAGTACGTGCCACGCCTGCTCGCCGCCCTGGACCACCCGGCCACCATCGTGCCCGTGCACTGGGACAACTTCGAGGTCGAGCTGCACAACCCGCCGACGACCACACCCAAAGACAAGGAACGCCTCGACCTGTTCCTCACCGCTGTGCGCCGGGCCGCGCCACGCTCCGAGATTCTGCTCCCCGAGTACCTGACGCCGTACCCATTCGCATAGCACCCGGCGAGCCCGTTGGGTGAGCACGGGCGGCCGGCGGCTGGTCGAGACCGTCGGCCGCCCATGCAGCCGAGAAGACAGCCCTCAGTCCGCTGCTCGACCAGACCCGCAGGCTGCTTCGGCAGCGCAAGCGGAGCAATGCTCGAAACCTGTGGATGAGCGTCGGGAGGCGTACCCTCCCGGCGACGCTCCATGTCCAAGGAATCGAGTAGAGCCCGCGCGCCAACG
>NZ_JBFAAF010000165.1:0-4444 GCF_040639595.1 Micromonospora sp. NPDC023814 | reverse complement strand
CTACGAAGACCAGTACTGGTTCAGCGGCACCACCGAAGAAGCACTCGACTTCGTCTGCGACGTCCTCATCAGCCCGATCACCGACTGGCCGCATCCAAGCACCGAACCGTCAACCCCCGAAGGACTTGCGAACTGAAGCACTAAGGTAGCGGCCATGAGCACACGCGTGTCTCCGATCCACCTGGTTGGTCGAGACGACGAGCTGAAGATGCTGCGGGAACTTGTGGCCCGGGTGTCCGCGGGTCAGGGTGGTGTGGCGTGGCTGGAGGGCGAGCCCGGCATCGGGAAGTCGGCGTTGATCGCGGCCGTACTCGCCGACGCGGCGAGGGTCGGGTGTGAGGTGTATCGGGGGGCGGCGTCGGAGTTGGTATCGCCGGTCCCATTGCGGGCAATGGTGGATGCGCTGCGCGTCGGGCCGGGTGCGGTTGATGCGGTACGGGCACCGTTGGCAGCATTGCTGCGTGGAGAGGGCGTCGCAGAGCTGGTGACGCCTCGGGACGTGGTGGCGGTGCTGGCCGAGCAGGTGCTCGTGCTGGTCGATCGACTCTGCGCCGCCGCGCCGGTGGTGATCGTGCTGGATGATCTGCATTGGGCCGACGATGCGAGTCTGGCGGTCTGGTCCCGGTTGAGCGCCGCCACCGCCCAGTTGCCGCTGCTGGCGGTGGCCGCGTGCCGGCCGGTACCGCGTCGGCAGCGAATGCAGGCGCTGCGGCAGGAACTGGTCGAACGCGGGGCGCGGCTCGTGCAGCTGGATACGCTGCCGCAACCCCGGGTGACCGAGATGGTTGCCGACCTGGTGGGGGCCCCACCGGATGACCGGCTCGACGCGACGCTGAGACAGGCCGGAGGGAACCCGCTGTATGTCCGGGAACTGGTCGATGCGCTCGTACTCGAATCGCGCATCCGGGTAGACGCTGGCGTGGCGGAGCTCGTCCGCACCGGCGGGCTGCCGACTTCCTTGCCGACGGCGATCGGCCGGCGGTTGGGTTTCCTGTCGGAGCAGGCCCGGTCCGTGTTGCGGTTCGCAGCCTTGTTCGGGCCGGCGTTCACCGTCACCGATCTTGTCGTGATCACCGGCCGCGCGGCCACCGAGCTGGTCGCCGTCGTGGATGAGGCCGTGACCGCGGGCGTCTTGGCCGAGTCCGGCGACGAATTGGTGTTTCGACATGGCCTCATCCGGGAGGCGCTATACGAGGGAATCCCCGCCAGTGTACGCGCCGCCCTGCACCGCCAGGCCGCGCAGGCTCTGGCTCGGGTGGGAGCGCCGGCGGAACGGGTGGCCGAGCACCTGCTGGCCATGCCGGGTAAGGCAGACGCCTGGGCGGTCGGCTGGATCCTCGAAGCCGCCTCGGCCTTGACTCACCGGGCGCCACAGGTCGCCGCCGTTCTGCTCCGCCGCGCCCGCGAGGGGCTCCCCGAGTCGGACCCGCGCCGAGAGCATCTCGACGCCGACCTGGCCACGGCCCTGTTCCTGCTCGGCGACAACGAGCAGGTCGAACAGGTGGCCCGCCCGGCGCTGACGAAGACCCGCGACGACGCAATCGCCGGCCGGATCGCCTGGACGCTGGGGTACGGGCTGATGCGTATGGCCCGGCTTGAGCAGGCGACCGAGGTGGTCGAGCAGGCGTTGACCCGTCAGGGCTTGCCGCCGCTATGGCGTGCCCGCCTGCACGCCATGCAGGCGATGAGCCTGGCCGCTGCCGGCGCTTACCTCGACCGGGCGCAGGCCGCGGCGGCGCAGGCTGAAGCCGAGGGACTCCGGGCCGGCGATTCGCTCGCCGTAGGGTACGCGTTGCATATCCGGGCAATGCTGACCAGCGAGAACCAGTTCGACGAGGCGGCCAGCCTGGACCTGATGGACAAGGCGTTGGTAGTGCTTGGTGACCGGCCGGACGCGGTGGACCTGCGGCTGCTCGTGCTGGGTAATCGTTGCGTACGCCTGGACAACATGGGCCGCCCAGCCGAGGCCGACCAGGCCATCGCCCGGGCCCTGGTGCTAGCCGAGCAGGCCGGGCCACCGCCGCGGCTTGGCGGACTGCGAGCGCAGGCCGCGTCACACGATTTCTACCGTGGACGGTGGGACGAGGCGCTGGCCGAGCTGCAGGCCGCCGACGGCCTGCCGCTCGCCGTCAATCTGCGGCCCCTCCTTCGGGGGGTACGGGCACTGATCGCACTGCACCGTGACGACCGGGCGACGGCCGAGCGGCAGCTACAGGGCGTGGAAGACCTGAGCCTCAGCGATGGTGAGGTCCGCGAGCACGCTGGCCTCCTGCTGGGCGCCTGGGCACTGGCGGCCGAGCGAGAGGGTCAACTCGCCGTGGCCCTGTCCCGCCTGCTGGCCACCTTCGGCCCGGCAGCAACCTGGCAGTCCCCACAGCTGAGATCGGATGTGTGGCTGGTCGACGTGGTGCGCCTCGCCCTGGCCACGGGTGAGCGCAGCATCGCCACCGACGCGACTCAGGCCAGCATCGCTCTCGCCCGCCGGCAGCCCTGGTCGTCAATGATTGCCTCCGCGCAGCTGTGCCAGGGACTGCTGGACGCCGACCCGGCGAAGGTCCTCGATGCCGCCGACGGGATGCATCGGGTCGGCTATCCGCTGTCTCAGGCCCGCGCCCTGGAAGACGCCGCCGAACTGTTCGCCGAAGGCGGTGATCAGCCGGCGGCCCGTGCTGCCTACCGCCAGGCGATCGCCCTCTACACAGGCCTCGATGCGACCTGGGACATCATCCGGGCCGACGCGCGACTGCGGCGATACGGAGTCCGCCGCGGCCGCTCCGGACCCCGGCGCCGGCCGACCGCCGGCTGGGAGTCCCTCACCCCGACCGAGACGAAGATCGCCCGTTTCGTCGCGGACGGACAGTCGAACCCTGACATCGCCGCGGCGCTGTTCCTCTCACGCCGCACCGTCGAGGCCCACGTCTCCCACATCCTCGCCAAGCTCAACGTTCACTCGCGGATTGGCATTGCTCGGGAGGCGATGCGCCGGTAACCCCACATCTCATCCGGGTTCCGCAGTTCGTAGCCGCGTGAGCGGGGTCCGCTTCGGTGGGTTCCCTGCCCGTTGGCCCGGCCCGGGTTGCGTTGCATCGGCAGCGGGTCGGGGTGGCCCGTGCGCCCGCCGCGGCGGCACCGTCGGCGCTCACACGCCGACGGCAGCCAAGGGCGCCACGAACCCGCTGACGAGGACCATCGCACCGCGCCGGGCCACCTTGGTCCGCTGCGTGGCCGGAGGGCGGCCCTGCCCTCGCCCGGGTGGACCAGTGTCGGGCGTGGGATCCGTCGCGCCGATTCTGTGAGGTTCCCCCTGGGGACCGGTGCCCTGAACCCAGACAGTGGTCTGGGGAAGGATCACCACCCCATCTCCGGCGCGCCGGAAGCATGGGAGTTGCCCCCTGGTCCTGGACACTTGAACCTTGGATCGTGATGGTCCGGGGAGATCAGGAGTCCCTGACAGATGGTGATGAAGCATTACCCCGCCGAGTTCAAGGCCGACGCGGTCGCGTTGTACCGGTCTCGTCCCGGGGCGGCGATCGCGCAGATCGCTGACGATCTCGGGGTCAATCGGGAGACGTTGCGTAGCTGGGTCCGCGCCGATGACCAGCGTCGGGGCGCAGCGGCCGGGCCGGCGGCGGCGCTGGCGGCCGGCTCGATGGAGGACGAGAACGCCGCGTTGCGGCGGCGGATCCGGGAGTTGGAGGAGGAACGGGACATTCTGCGGAAGGCGGCCCGGTATTTCGCCGGGGAGACGCGCTGGTGAACCGCTTCCAGTTCGTCGCCGACCATCAGCAGCGCTACGGCGTGAAGCGGTTGTGTCAGACCATCGAGGCTCGAGCTTCTACTACTGGCGCTCGGCCGCCACGGCCCGGGCCACCCGACAGGCCGCGGACGTCGCTCTCGCGGCCTGGATCCGTGCGGTGCACACGGCTCACGACGGCACCTACGGAGCACCACGCGTCACCGCTGAGCTGCGCGATGCCGGGCAGTTGGTCAACCGTAAGCGGGTCGCGCGGGTGATGCGCCGCTTCGGCGTGCGGGGTCTGCGACTGCGCCGACGAACTCGTACGACGGTGCCGGGCCCGGCCGCGGCGAAGGCCCCGGACCTGATCGGCCGGGACTTCACCGCCCCCGCCGTCAACCAACGCTACGTCGGCGACATCACCTACCTGCCGGTCGGTGACCGCGGATTCCTCTACCTGGCCACCGTCCTCGACCTGCACTCCCGTCGCCTCGCCGGCTGGGCGATCGCCGAGCACATGCGCACCGACCTGGTCATCGACGCCCTCCACGCCGCGCAGCGCACCCGAGGCAGCCTCGACGGGGCGATCATGCATACCGATCATGGAGCCCAAGGCGGATTCCAGTGGTCGTCGCAACACCTCGATCAAGGGGTGTGCGCATGGGTAGGCCATCGGGCTGGGTGACGGCGGTGACGGGCAGGCCGGCG
>NZ_JBFAAF010000164.1:0-4496 GCF_040639595.1 Micromonospora sp. NPDC023814 | reverse complement strand
AACGCCAGGTCACACTCCCCCGCCCGCAACGCCTGACCCGCAAAATGCAACGCCACCAGAGACGACGAACACGCCGTATCCACCGACACCGCCGGACCTTCGAGGCCAAGCACATAAGCGATACGACCCGAGGCCACACTCACCGCACCACCGGTCAACCCGTAACCCTCCACCTGGGCACCGGCCTCACCCAACCGCGGGCCATATTCCTGACCTATCACGCCCACGAACACACCCGTCAGGGAACCACGCAAAGAATCAGGCGCAATGCCGGCGCGTTCCAGGGCCTCCCAGGAAACCTCGAGAAGCAGCCTTTGCTGCGGATCCATCGCCAGGGCTTCACGCGGCGAGACACCGAACAACTCCGCGTCGAAATCCGCAGCTCCGCCGAGAAAACCACCCACCCGAGCGAAGGAACCGTCAACCGCCCAACCACGATCGACCGGAAATTCCCCGACAACATCGTGGCCCTCGACAACCACCCGCCACAAATCCTCGGGCGAATCCACCCCACCCGGGAAACGACAGGCCATACCCACGATGGCGAGCGAGTCCCCCGCCACTCCGACATGGGCGGGTGGCGCGACGAGCACCGGAGCCGCCACGGGTTCACCGCCCAATACCTCGTCAAGGTGTCGAGCAAGTGCGGTGGGCGTCGGGTGATCGAAGACGACGGTGGCGGGCAGGGTCTTCCCCACCGCGGCGGCGAGCCGGTTGCGCAGGTCGACGGCGGTCAGCGAGTCGAAGCCGACCTCCTTGAACGGCCGGTCCAGGTCGACCGCCTCGGGGCTGCCGTGGCCGAGGACGCCGGCAACGTGGGCACGCACCAGGTCACGCAACCGGCGCTGCCGTTGCGCCGGGCTCAGGCCGGCGAACTCGTTCACCTGTCCCTCTGCGCTGGCCGTGGTGATGGCCCGGCGGTTGGGGCGACGCCCGTAGCGGCCGGTGATCAGGGGATGCGGGCTGGTGCGGTCGAGACGCGCGGCGACGACGACGGGTTCGGTGCTCGTGAGGGCGGCGTCGAACAGGGCGAGGGCCTCGCCGGTCGGCATCGCGAGGCCGGCGAGGCGGCCGCGGTCGCGCTGGGACAGGCCGCGGGTCATGGCGGTCTCGGCCTCCCACAGCCCCCACGCCACAGACGTGCCGGGCAGACCGGACTCGCGCCGGTGCACCGCGAGCCCGTCCAGGCCGGCGTTCGCCGCCGCATAGGCGCCCTGGCCGGCATTGCCCAGCACGCCCGCGACCGACGAGAACATGACGAACAGCGCCAGGTCCCGGCCGGCCGTCAGCTCGTGCAACAGCAGGGCACCACCGAGCTTTCCCCGCAGGACGTTCGCGACCCGCTCGGCAGACAGTCCTTCCAGCACACCGTCGTCCAGCACCCCGGCGGCGTGGATGACGCCGACGAGCTGGTCGACGTCATCGAGCACGCCCTGCAGCTGTGTCCGATCTGCCACGTCGCAGGCGGCCACCCGTACCGTCGCGCCCAGCGACTCCAGCCGCTGCGTCAGCGCCCCCGCGCCCGGCGCGTCCGGGCCGGAACGGCTCACCAGCAGCAACTTCCGCACCCCGTGCGCATGAACGAGATGCTCGGAGAGCAGGGCGGCGATGCCGCCGGTACCGCCCGTGACGAGGACCCAACCGTTGTCGAGGGACGGTGCCTCGGTCACCGCCGGAGCCACGGTGGCCAGGCGGGGCACCAGGACACCCTCGGCGCGCACGATCGCCTGCTCTTCGGTGAACGCGGGAACGGTGCCGCCGGCGGGTACGTCGACGATGCTGATCCGGCCGGGGAACTCCGACTGGGCGACCCGGATGAGACCCCACAGGGCGGCGCCGGTGACGCCACGCATGTCGGTGTGCCCGCCGGGCGCGACGTTCACACCGCTGGTAACGATCCGGAGGCGTACGTCGTTCAGCTCGGGCGCCGCGATGAACTGCTGCACCACCGTGAGCGTCGCGGTGACGGCGTCGGCCGGATCCGCGTCTTCGACGTCGGCTGTGACGGTGACCGTGGCGGGAACCGGAGCCCCGGCCCGCACCGCCTCGACGAGTGCAGGCACGTCGGCGTAGCCGTCGCCGCCGAGCACGACGGTGCCGGCGTCGTCCTCGGTGGTGGCGGCCGCCGGCACCCAGGTGACGGCCGAGAGCGACGCGGCCGCCGGTCCGGGGAGCGCGCCGACGGGTAGCGCGCGCAGTCGTAGTTCGTCGATGTGGATGATGGCCCGGCCGTCGTCGTCGGCCAGGCGCACCGTTGCCGTGTCCGGTCCGGTACGGGTCACGGTGACCCGAGCTGACCCCGCCCCGGTCGCGTAGAGCTGGACGCCGGCCCAGCCGAACGGCACGCGCAACGACGTGGTCGTGTGGTCGCCGCCCAGCAGCAGCGGGTGCAGGGCCGCGTCAAGCAGCGCGGGGTGGATACTGTGCCGGTCCGGTTCGTCCGTGGGCAGAGTGATCTCGGCGTAGAGGATGTCGCCCAGCTGCCACGCCTGGCGCAGTCCCCGGAAGGTCGGCCCGTACTCGTAACCGACCGCCGCGAGGTCGGCGTAGAAACTGTCGACCGGCAACGGTTGCGTCCCGGCGGGCGGCCAGCCTCCCCCGTCGGCCGGTACGCCGTCGGCCCCGGTGGTGAGGACCGCTTCGACGTGCTCGGTCCACGGATCGTCGGGGCCGGAGCGGCTGTAGAGCCGCGCGGTGTGGTCGCCGGCCGGGGTGGGGTGGCAGACGACGTGGATGTGCCTCCCGGTCTGGTCCTCGAGGGTGAGCGGGGTATGGATCGTCAGTTCGGCGATGCGGTTGTGGCCGAGTTCGTCGCCGGTGCGGATCAGCCATTCCACGAGAGCGGTGCCGGGGATGAGGGTGATGCCGTTGACGGCGTGGTCGTCGAGCCACGGCAGGGTGTGGCGGTCGACTCGCCCTGTGAAGACGGTGGGCTCGTCCTCGGTTGTGCGAGTGATGCCGGTCAGGACGGGGTGGTCGAGGTTGTGCTCGCCCGTGGTGGTGGCGGGCGTGAGCCAGAACCGCCGGTGCTGGAAGGCGTAGGTCGGGAGGTCTGCGCGCGTCTGCCCCGCGCCGAGGATGGCGGCCCAGTCGACGGTGACGCCTGCGGTCCAGACCCGCCCGGCAGCCGACAGCAGATCCTGCCGTTGCGGACGGTCTCGGCGCTGGGAAGGCACGACGACGCCGGGGACGGCGGCTGCCTCGACGAGCTCGGCCATGGCGAGTTCGAGAACGGGGTGGGCGCTGACCTCGACGAAGACGCGGGCGCCGCGGTCGATCTGGGTCTGCATGGCGGTGTCGAAGCGCACGGTCTGTCGCAGGTTGCGCAGCCAGTAGGTCGCATCCATGCCGGCGGTGTCGAGGATCTCGCCGGTCACGGTCGAGACGAGCGGAATCGACGAGGGCTGCGGGGTGAGGCCGTCGAGTTCACTGATGATCCGATCGCCGACGGCGTCGACGGCAGCGGAGTGGGAGGCATAGTCGACCGGGATCGGCCGGGCGCGCACACCCTGCCCCGTCCAGGATTCAACGAGCGCTTCCAGTGCCGGGACCGGACCGGCGATCACCGTGGAGGAACCGCTGTTGACAACCGCGACCTCCACGCCTTCGGGCAGTTGCGGTTCGATGTCGGAGCGGCTGAGACCGACGGACGCCATCCCACCGGTGCCGGCAAGCTCCCTGACCAGCCGGGACCGCACCACCACGACACGAGCGCCGTCGGCAAGGGAGAGCCCGCCTGCCACACAGGCGGCGGCGACCTCGCCCTGGGAGTGGCCGACGACGCCCATGACCGGCAGGCCCCACGACAACCAGACCGCGCCGAGCGAGACCATCGTCGCCCATAGCACCGGCTGGACGACGTCCACCCGGGACAGCCAGTCGTCATCGTCGCCGAGCAGCACATCTGCCACGGACCAGTCGACATGCGCCGCCAGGGCCTTGTCGCATTCGGCCAGGCGGTCAGCGAACACCGGCGACACGGCGAGCAGTTCGCGGGCCATACCGGCCCACTGCCAGCCCTGGCCCGGAAAGACCAACACGACACCGCCCGCCCCGGAGATGACCTTGCTGTCCCCCATGGCCGCGCGGAGACCTGCGATGACAGACTCCCGGTCGTCGCCGACCACGACGGCGCGGTAATCCAGGGCCGCCCGCGACAGCGCCAAGGTTCGGGCGACGTCGGGCAGCGGCACGTCCCGACCCTCCTGCTCCAGCCAGTCCGCGAGCCGGTCCGCCTGTTCCCGCAAGGCCGCCCTGGTACCACCCGACACCAGCACCGGAGTCAGGAGGTGCCCGGGTGCGGCGGACGACTCCGACCCGGCCGACGGGGCCAGCGGGGCCGTTGGTTCCGGCGGGGCCTCGACGATCACGTGGGCGTTCGTGCCACTGATACCGAACGAGGAAACAGCGGCACGCCACGGCCGCCCACCGGCAACCAACTCCACCGGCTCCGACAACAACCGCACGCCGCCATCCCAATCCACCAACGGCGACGG
>NZ_JBFAAF010000163.1:0-4496 GCF_040639595.1 Micromonospora sp. NPDC023814 | reverse complement strand
ACGGCAACAATCGCTGTCCCGGTTGACCCCCGTTGAATTCGAGACCATCATGCACCCACCGGCCAGTCAGGCCGCGTGACTACACCTGTCACCTACCGGTGCAGCAGACCCTCCGGCTTGACCTCCAGCAGACCCCGGATGTGCTCCACGATCGACAGCAGCACCTCGAACAGATCCGGGAAGTACCCAAGCCGCGCGTGCACCTTCAGCTACACCAGCAGCGCCAGAAGATAATGCTCCGCACGCGACTTCTCCCGCGCCCACGCGATCTCATCGTCGCTGGGAGTGAACGTCTCTCTCAGCGAGGGCGGGTTGCGGTCGGTGGTTGGTGATGTCCCGCTGGGGTGGGGCCAGGCAGGTAGTGCCACCACCATGCGATGCAAGGGATGTCTGCGGGGGCGCCGGTGGCGCTGGGGGTATCGGTGACCGTGCCGCTGACGGCCACGGCACCGGGGTGACGGCCGTCGGGGTTGGTGTAGCGGCCAGCGCGGATGCCCCACTCGTAGTTGCCGCGGATGAGACTGGTGAGGTTGGACAGGTACCGGCGCAAGGGCTCCTCCGCCGTGGGCCACACGGTGTCGCGGACGTCGAGGAAGCGGGCCAGGATGCGGTCCCGGAGCTCAACCGCCCGCCGTTGGGCCACTTCCTGGCTGGCCCCGGCGTGGGTCTGATAGAGGTGGACGATGTTGAGGATGGGCCCGGCCCCGGTAGGGCGGCGGGCGGCGTACCACAGTTCCTTGCCGTAGGAGTACAGGTCGTCGTCGAGGGCGGCCACCATGCTGGCCATCTCGGTCAGCGCGTGCACGGCCGGGGCGTTGATCTGCTCGTCCGGGATGTCGACCGGCTCGCTGATTTGGAACCAGGCCAGGGTGGGGAACCCGGCGACGTAGAGCAGCCGCGTATAGACGTAGTCGTTGAGGGTTGGCATCAGGCGCTGCTGGCGAGCTGCGCGTTCCCACGCCACTCCCAGGTACCAGGACAGATGCGCATCCACCAGGCGACGCCGCTGGGTCGCGGATGCCAGCTGGTGCAGCCGCTGGGCCAAGTCCGTGACCGGCCCCGTGAAGGGATGGTCCGGTGGCAACAGGGCCGCGACCGGGCTCTCCAGGGTGCGGATGACCCGCACAGCCACGTCCAGGAAGGAGAAGGCGTCCTCGGGGGCCTCCTCATCGCAGGCGAAGTCATCAAAGACGAACATCGCATACGTCCAGTCCACTGCCATCTGCAGCCGCTCAGGGTCGGCGTCGGGACAGTTGCCCGCGAAGAACAGCGCGGACTGCGTGCCCATGACGCGTTCGCGACGGCCATGCCCTCGGCATAGGCCGTGCCGCTCCATGAAGGCCAGGCCCCGTTTCTCCAGCAGCGCCACCTGGGGATGGTAACGCCACGGCATGGGGAAGTACATCGCGGGCAGACGGAGTACGATCTCGGGCCCGGCCTCGGTCTCTGGCGGGACAGACGACCCCTTACCGGGGACTGGGCACGACAGGTCCGTGGACGCTGAGGCTATGGGCACGGTGTTCCTCTCTGCGGTGAGGGCAGCCAGATATCGGGCCGGGGGCTCAGGCTCGGTCATGTCGCGTGCTCCACAGCGCCGGGTGCCAGACACCGCGGCGCGGCCGGCTGTAGAACTCCACGCGGCGGGTGGTGATCACGGGCGCGCACGAAACCCTGTGCCAGGGTCACGGCTGGGCCGTCTTGCTCGGAGCCGGGCCGGTGGGGCGGGTTGCGTGCGATGGCCCGCAGGTGCAGGCGCCGGGGGCGCAGTGCTACCGCGACGGCGGGCTGGAGTTGGTTTCCGGGGACAGGCTGCAGGCGCCAGCGTGCGGTGATGGCGGCGAGGGCGGCGGTGATCTGCAGAGTGGCGAACTGATCACCGATGCACTTGCGGGCGCCGGTCCCGAAAGGGATAAAAGCCTCCCGTCTGGGCTGCGGTCGGGTGGGGTCCCAGCGGCCGGGGTCAAAACAATGAGGCTGGGGGTATAGGTCGCTGCGATGGTGGATCAGGTAGGGGCTGTAGGCGACCGAGGTGCCTTCCGCAACGTGGTGGTCTCCCAACTGCGTGTCCACGGTGACGGTGCGGGTGAGCAGCAACGGCGGTCGTCGACGGAGAGTTTCGGTGACGATGCGGGAGGTCAGCTCCAGCTGCGGCAGGTGTTCCGGGGCGACGGCGCTACCGGCGAGGACACGGTCGACTTCCTCGTGCAGGGCGTCCTCGAGTTCGGGGTGGCAGGTCAGGAAATGAAGGGCCCAGGCCAGGATGTTGGCGGGGGTGTCGGTCGCGGCGAGGAAGAAGGCGACGATCTGGTCGGCCACCTCGGCCTCCGATAGGTGTTCTTCGCCCCCGCCCGGGTCGCGGGAGGTCAGCAGGGCCGCAAGGAGGTCGTCCCGGCCGCCGCTGGTGGTGCGGCGGTCGGTGATGAGGTCATGCACCGTGCGGCGCAGGCGGGTGTGCGCGCGCCGGAAACGCCGATGGCTGGGAAGGGGCAGGGCGGCCAGGGTGGGCGGCAGGACGGCGTGCCGCAGGGTGCCGCGCATCACGGTGGTGATGTCGGCCATGGCCTCGTGCCGCAGCCGGGAAGACAAGGCATCGGAGAACAGCGTCTCCAGCAGGGTGTCACTGGTCAGGCGCAGCATTTCGGCTGGAATATCCAAGATCCGCCCCTCGCGCCAGGAGGCGGCCAGGGCCGTGGCCTGGGCGGTCATCACATGGGTGTACTCGCGCAGGCGCAAGGGGTGGAAGGCGGGCTGGATCAGGCGTCGTTGCCGCCGATGGTCCCGGTGGGAGCAGATGGGCAGCCCGTTGCCAGCCCAGGAGCGATTGTTGTCGAAGACGGGCCCGCCCTTGTCGAAGGTGCGGTCATCGCGCAGCACCTGCCCGATCAGTCCCGGATCGCGCACCAGCAGCACCGTGAAGGGGCCCAGACGAATCTGCGTCACGGCGTCCTCGCCGGGCAGGGAGTCCAGGAACGCGCAGGGATCACGAAATAGCGCCAAGGCATGGCCCAGAAGTGGAAGGCCGGGGACCGTGGACACGGTGCGGTGGGCAGTCATAGATGCCTCCTGCGGCCTGCGGCGAGTTGGGCGGGGGCTTCGAGCCGTGTTGACCGCATGCGGCTCACCCCCGCCGTTCGGTGGCGGGTACTGCCGCTGTCCACGATCGGAGCGTTCTGCGAAGATGACACACAGTAGTGGCGTCCGTGGAAGTTCCATCATCGGCTGCGCCGTCAACAATCCATGGCCATCCGGTGTCGCCAACCGGACACTTAGTAGAGCCTTAAATCAATCGATCAGTTGATGTAGGGAAACTCATGATCTACGAGCCGTGAGCGCGCACGTCTCGACACAAATCCGGGATGGCACCGCGACGGGTTCCCCTATGGGATCAAGGGTGGCCGCCAAAGACCTTTCGGGAAATATCCACCCTCAGGGTTGGAGTGTGCACCGTAGATCCAAGGGCCCGGACGTGGCCAGGACTGCAACAGCGCGCCCCCTGGAACGGTTAAATCGCCCGCCGATCCAGGTGAAGCGGGTCACGTCCGCGTTGGTGGTGTAGGAGACGGCCAGCTCGGCCATCGCCGGGTTCTCGGAGTGGGTCAGGCAGCGGGGGCAGCCGTGGCGGGGTACGAGTCTCGGGATGCCCGTACGTGCAGGCGATCATCAGCGCGGTGATCGGTTTCCCGCCGGAGGACACCGAGCAGATCCAGGTGTGGACCGACGATGTCACCACCCTCTGGAATCCACTCGCGCCGCTCGAGGACCGGGTCGCCTCGGCCCGCCGGATGGGCGACTACACCCGCTATCTCCAGGCGCTGATCGATGATCGCAAGGCTGACCGACGCGACGACATGGTCTCCGTGCTCGTGCACGGTGCGAACGGTTTCCCCGGCGTCTCTGACGACTACGTGCACAACATCGTCCGAGGTGCCGCTCGGGTGGCCGGCTTCGACACGACCCGCGACGCGATCACCGCAACCGTCCTCGTCGCGCTGCAGAACCCGGCCGTCCGAGCCGGGATCGTTGACGATCCGACGCGGACGATCCCGAAGGTGACCGAGGAAGTCCTGCGCCGTGACGCCCCGCACCGAGGACTCTTCCGGATCGCGACCCGAGAGGTCGAGCTGGGTGGCACCGTCCTGGCCAAGGGCTCCCTCCTGCTGCTGTTGTTCGGGTCGGCGAACCGCGACGAAACGGTGTTTCCCGACCCGGACGCGGTCGACTTGAGCAGACCGAACGTTCACGACCACCTCGCTTTCGGCACAGGCCTGCACGCATGCCCAGGGGCCCCCTTGGCCCGCGCCGAGATCAGAGTCGCGTTGCAGACGCTGTTCGACCGGCTGCCCGGCCTGCGCCTCGCCGACGACTACACGCCGACCTATATCGCGAGCTACTTCTTCCGCAGCCCTGTCTGCCAGGCTGAGATGAGGCAGCCTCCCCGGTGAAGCTAGGCTTGCTGGGAGACAGGAAGAGGATCATCGTGACACTGCCCAACACGC
>NZ_JBFAAF010000162.1:0-4520 GCF_040639595.1 Micromonospora sp. NPDC023814 | reverse complement strand
ACGCGGCACGAACGAGAACACCAACGGGTTGCTGCGCCAGTACTTCCCCAAAGGCACCGACCTATCACGACACAGCATCACCGACCTCGGCGCCATCGCCGCCGCACTCAACAGCCGGCCGCGCAAGTCTCTGGGGTGGAGAAGCCAGCAGAAGCCCTGAACGAACACCTAGAATCGATCCAACGAGCCGGTGTTGCAACGACTCCTTGAACCTAAGACCTACACCGCGATCAAGTTCTCCGAACGCTTGGCGGACAACGGGATCCTGCCCTCGATGGGCTCCGTCGGAGACAGCTACGACAACGCCCTGATGGAGAACTTCTTCTCCACCCTGAAGATCGAACTCGTCTACCGCACCTCATGGCGGACCCGCGACGAGGCGGAGAACGCGATCTTCACCTACATCGACGGGTGGTACAACCGCGAACGCATCCAGAAGGACCTCGGCTGGCTGTCACCCGACGAGTACGAGGCCGCCTGGTACACAAACAACATCGACGCACCGAACCCCGTGAACACCACCCATGAGCAGGCTCTAGCCTGCTAACCAACCCTCCGCGTTATCGGGGGAACCTCAGGGACAAGCTGCGGGAGCGGCACCGCAACCCGGCCCGGCCGTTCGCCGTCGTTGACGAGCGCACCTGCAAGGCCCGGCCGTAGTAAACAGCGAAAAACCAACGACAACGCTGGTCAGAGCTGGTCCCGCAGGATGGCGGGGCCGCTCGTGCCGCCGACCGGTTGACCAGCGTTACGCTGATTCCGGGCTGAAAACTACGCCTGGGCCAGGTACGACCAGGCGCGCGGGAAGTAGGTCGGGTCGTGCACCATCTTTGATATGAGACAAGCGCCCACGCCGGGCCCTGGGTGAAAGGCAGGACGGGTGACGCAGCCCAACAGGGACTCGAGTGGAGGGCGTTCGTCGCGGCGTGGTGGCGTTGGTGGCGGGCGTGGTGGTGGTCGGCGGGGTGGGCGGGATCCTGGCCGGGTGTATCTGGAGGCGGCCCCGGGGCGGCCGTCGCCTGAGACGAGCCAGCGGGTGCGTCACCAGACCCGTGAGATGCTGCGCCGCGCTGGTGAGCAGGCGCGGCGCGTTGAGCGGGCTGCCAATGCCGAGTTGGGGCGCGGCAGTGCCGACGGGTTGCGCGTCGTGGTGGCTGATATGGCTGTCTCGGGCAGGGCCGAGGCGGATACCGGCGACGTGGTGGTGCGCTTTGACGTCGGGAGTCTGTTGACAGGGTCTTTGGATGATCTGGTCGCACGGGCCGTCGCTGAGGCGCGGCGTCAGGGTGCGGCTGAGCCCGCCGCGGGTGATGCGATGGATCTCGACGAGTCGGCGGGCCGGGCGGGTGATGGGCGGCCGGGCGGTGATGCGGTTGTCGGTGGTGTTGCTGGTTGGTCTGCGGGTGAAGTGGCGGAGGCTGAGCGTGGTGTGAGGGTTGGTAGCGCGCCGTTGTCGGCGGCGCGGGTCGGTCAGGTGTTGCGGGGGCGGGCAGAGATCGGGGTGCGGGTAGGTGTTCCCGCCGCCGCGGATGGGTGGCAGGCCTATCGGGAGCAGGTCGCCCGCCAGTTTGGTTCGCAGCAGCGGCCGGGCGTGTTGGCGCGACGCATGTCAGATTGGGCGGCGGGCCTGGATGTTGGTGAGGGTGAGCTCCTGCGCGCGACGGTGTCGTTGGCTTGGCAGCTGTCCAGCCTTGCCGGGTGGGCCGATCGTCGAGGTTTGTGGTTGGCGTGGTGGGCTGAGCAGGCCAGCGCGCGCAGGGTGAACACGGCGGTGAGCACTGTCCACGCGGGGTTGCCAGACCGCCTGCAAGACTTTCTGGCGGAGCTGGTGACGCGAGTGTGGGGCCGTGAAGACGTACCGATGCCTGGCCAGGTGCAACGGTTTCTGCGCGCGCTCTTCCTGGCCGACTACAGTCTTCAGTTCGGCGACGTGGCGGTTTCTCCACTCATCACTGCCGGTGGGCGGGCGAATATTGACGCCTACATGCTGAGCGACGGGGTCGAGGAACAGATCCGCAGCAACGACTTCGAGGCCGAGTCGCTGGGCTACTGGGGGCAACGCAACCGGGTATGGAGGCGCCACGACAACCAGGTGGTGGGGCTCCTGCGGCAGGATGACACCCTCGACAACGAGGCGCGGGCACTGTTGCGGGCGTTGAATGGCCTTGTTCGACCATCGACCAGGCTGGCCTTGGTGCCATACTCGCGGCCGCGGGAGGGTTCTGATGGCGGCAGGGCAGGGCCCGATGACGGCGGGGTTGATGCGGGCGAGTGGCTGACGGTCGCCGCGTCCACGCTCGATGCGGTGGTGGGTTGGTTCCACGAGCTGCGCCAGGCGGCACCACCGCCACCCGACGGGACGCGTCTGGGAACCGGCCAGGGTGAAGGTCAACTATGCCTGCTGGACTCGTTGGCGCAGCTTCTTCGCGAGGCTCGGCCGCAGGAACACCAGGACGTGACCGCCCAAACCCTGCTACAGCAGGCGCGGGAAACTCTGGGCCAGGGCAATCTCGTGGTGGCCGACGGGCTCGCGGCGCGACCAACCGACATCTACGGCGACGGATTCCTGGACTGGTTGCTCGCCAACTACCACGTCCGGGTTCAGATCTGGGAAGAGGTTGGCGGCGCGTACCACCCGCACCCGGTCGTCGGGCACGAGGGCCCACTGCTACGCGTGGCATACCGGCCGGGACACTACGACCCACTCCTGCCGGTCAACCAGGAACACCCCGCCCCACCGCCACCTCCCGACACCGAGACTTGGATACCCTGGCAGTCGCAGCCGGTAACGAGCGCGGTGACCGGGAGTCGGCCGCCGGTGGTCAGCTCTGGCGGGCAACCTGAGCGACTGCTGGCCGAGGTACCGGACGGGCCGGATCCGCTGCGCGGCCACACCGGCCCGGTGCGGGCGGTGACGTCGTGGCAGGAGCAGGACCGGCGGATGGTGGCCTCCGCCAGCCACGACCAGACGGTGCGGATCTGGGACGCGGGCAGCGGCGCCCTGATCCGGGCCCTGACCGGCCACACCGGCCTGGTGGTGGCGGTGACGTCGTGGCAGGAGCAGGACCGGCAGGTGGTGGCCTCCGCCAGCTACGACCGGACGGTGCGGATCTGGGACGCGGGCAACGGCGCCCTGATCCAGACCCTGACCGGCCACACCGGCGGGGTGTGGGCGGTGACGTCGTGGCAGGAGCAGGACCGGCGGATGGTGGCCTCCGCCAGCCACGACCAGACGGTGCGGATCTGGGACGCGGGCAACGGCGCCCTGATCCAGACCCTGACCGGCCACACCGGCTCGGTGTTGGCGGTGACGTCGTGGCAGGAGCAGGACCGGCAGGTGGTGGCCTCCGGCAGCGACGACGGGACGGTGCGGATCTGGGACGCGGGCAGCGGCGCCCTGATCCGGACCCTGACCGGCCACACCGGCGGGGTGTTGGCGGTGACGTCGTGGCAGGAGCAGGGCCGGCAGGTGGTGGCCTCCGCCAGCGCCGACGGGACGGTGCGGATCTGGGACGCGGGCAGCGGCACCCTGATCCAGACCCTGACCGGCCACACCGACTGGGTGTGGGCGGTGACGTCGTGGCAGGAGCCGGGCCAGCGGATGGTGGCCTCCGCCAGCCACGACCAGACGGTGCGGATCTGGGACGCGGGCAGCGGCGCCCTGATCCGGACCCTGACCGGCCACACCGGCGGGGTGTCGGCGGTGACGTCGTGGCAGGAGCAGGACCAGCGGGTGGTGGTCTCCGCCAGCGCCGACCGGACGGTGCGGTTGTGGCGCCTGCCCAGCGCCGGTGCTACCGGCCCGACCGGGCTGGCCGCCGACGTACCGGACGGGCCGGATCCGCTGCGCGGCCACACCGGCCCGGTGCGGGCGGTGACGTCGTGGCAGGAGCGGGACCGGCAGGTGGTGGCCTCCGCCAGCGACGACGGGACGGTGCGGATCTGGGACGCGGGCAGCGGCGCCCTGATCCGGGCCCTGACCGGCCACACCGGCTGGGTGTGGGCGGTGACGTCGTGGCAGGAGCGGGACCGGCGGGTGGTGGTCTCCGCCAGCGGCGACCGGACGGTGCGGATCTGGGACGCGGGCAGCGGCACAACGATCCGGACCCTGCGCGGCCACACCGGCTCGGTGTTGGCGGTGACGTCGTGGCAGGAGCAGGACCGGCAGGTGGTGGCCTCCGCCAGCGGCGACCGGACGGTGCGGATCTGGGACGCGGGCAGCGGCGCCCTGATCCGGGCCCTGACCGGCCACGACGGCGGGGTGTTGGCGGTGACGTCGTGGCAGGAGCAGGGCCGGCAGGTGGTGGCCTCCGCCAGCTACGACGCGACGGTGCGGATCTGGGACGCGGGCAGCGGCACAACGATCCGGACCCTGACCGGCCACACCGGCACGGTGGGTGCGGTGACGTCGTGGCAGGAGCAGGGCCGGCAGGTGGTGGCCTCCGCCAGCTACGACCGGACGGTGCGGATCTGGGACGCGGGCAGCGGCGCCCTGATCCGGACCCTGACCGGCCACACCA
>NZ_JBFAAF010000161.1:0-4567 GCF_040639595.1 Micromonospora sp. NPDC023814 | reverse complement strand
CGCCCCACCACCAGGTGGGGAGTCGCTCGCCCGCACGGCGAGGATCCACAACAGGGCACCGGAAACCCGGTGAACGTTAGTGGACACCGCACTAGCCGACACCTACGGCCGGCCGGAACGCGCGTCCTGGCGACAGTCGCCCAAGACCAACGACCCGAGCATCCAACAGCCACCTGGTGGTCGCCCGCCGCCGGTACCCGCAGGCGAGCGATCCTCGACGCATCCGCTGATCGGCGTCGCGCTGCTGCGACGGCACCAAGGCATCTTGACGTCCGAATAGGATCGGGGCTCGTCCTGTCAAAAGGAGGGTGTCGATGCATCGGGCGCTGCGGATGGGTACGCCGATCTTTCTGCTCATCCTGCTCGGCGCGGTCGGCTGGTACGCCTCGTACGCCACCACCGTCCTCGTGTGGGAGCTGCGCAAACTCGTTCCCTGGCTGGTAGCGCCGGCCCCGCTGGCCCTGCTCGCCGGGGCGCCGGCCCTGGTGCGACTGCTCACCCACCGGCTCCGCGGGCGCAAGACCAGGCCCGAGTTGACCGGCGGGACCATCGTCCTCGGTTGGCTGGGCGCCGCCGTCGGACTGGCCCTTGGGGGGTGCTGGCTGGTCTACGGCGAATACCTCCAGGATCGGGCGTACGGGACCACCATGCGGGTGGTGAGCGATCCGGTCCCGGAGTTGGCCGCACGTGCGCCGTACCTGGTCGGCAAGGCACAGGCCGCGCCCAACCTGGGCGACGTCACCGGCGAGATCACCGACGTCAGCTATCTGCCCGACTCCGACCGGTTCGCCGTCTTGGTCGAGCGGCGCGGCTGGTTGGCCGGTTACGAGGTCGGTCTGATGCAGGAGGTGCCGCTCGGCGGCAAGAGCCGGGCGCAGCAGCGGTGCCAGTTCGACGTGTCAGCCGCCGACGCGCGGATCGGCGGCTGGTTCAGCCACAACCTGGCCCGGAAGATCTCCGCCGAACGGCGCTGGGCCCGGTTCTCCGCCGACGACGCGTACGTCTACTGCCAGGGCGACAACCTGATCGTGGTGATGCCGCTGAAACAGCAGACCGGAATCCTGGTGGTGACCGAACGGCCGGCCGGTGTGGCGCGGTACGACGGCCGAACCGGAAAGGTCACGATCACTGACGACACGACGAAGGTGCCCGGACCGTCCTACCCGATCAGCCTGGCCGCCCGGCAGCGGGAGGGCGCGACCGCCGTCGGCGGTTTCGCCGACTGGTGGTTCGAGCGCAGCGGCTGGGACGCCTCCGAGGACGGCGCCAACGAGGGCAACGAGTCGGAGTTCACCCTCCGCTACCGCGACGGCAGTGGACGCAGCGCGTACGTCACCCCGCTCACCCCGCAGGGCGAGGGCAGTTCGGTGGTGGCGGTGTCGACCGTGCCGACCCGGCACGCCGGCCGCGGTCTCGCCCCGCTGACCGTGCACCGGCTCAGCCCGACATGGTCGTCGCCTCAGGCGATCGTCGCCCTGATCAAGGCGGAGTACCGGGACGTCTGCTGCTGGAACGACGACCAGGTGTTCGAGGTGGTGCCGACCGGCGGCAGCACGTGGACCGCCACACTCGGCAGTGAGCAGAGCATCCGGTACCGGGTGGAGGGCCGGGGCCAGATCGACGGCGGGGAGGCAACCTGCCTGAAGAACGTCGACGGCACCCTCGTCCGGTGCGCGTACGCCGCCCCCGGCTCGCCTGAGGAGCAGGAGCTGCAACGCCGGGAGCAGCAGAAGCAACGGGAGCAGGCGGCGAATGGCGGCACGGACCCGGGCGACCTGACCAAGTACACCGACGAGCGGTTGGCCGAGCTGCACCGGCGGGTCGCCGAGGAGGTCGACCGCCGTCTCAAGGAGCGGTAGCGGTCGATGACTGCCCACCACGCAGCCGCGACGCCAGGACCAGTGCCACGTAGCCTGGTGCGATCCTGCTGCGCTGCGGCCGCGGGGACCCGACCGGTCAGGCTCAGCATCACGATGGCGACGCCAGTGAGCGCGACCGAGCCGGTCCGTCCAACGAGAGCCGATCATCACCAAACGCAACCGCAGGTGGGGGAGATGTCGACGACGTCACCTACTACGACCTGACCACCTGGCGGGGTAGCCGCACCGCGATCAGACCGGGAACCGCCGGTTCCGCTGACCGCCCGACCACCGGGCGGTCGCCACGGTCGCACCGTCGGCCTCCGGCGCCAGCGGCCGACGGGCCGGGCCCGCATCCTGCCGTCGCTGGTAGGCGGCGGCCAGGTGGTCCTGGAGTTCGGCGTGCCGGAACTGGTACACCACACCAACCTGGCGCAGCACCTGCCGCCGCAGCGCCTCCCGGAACAGCACCGGGAACCGCACCGGCGGACGCCCGTGCAGCAGCAACACGACCTGGGCGAAGCCCGTCAGCACTGCCGGGCCGAGGCCGGTGATGACGCCATACGCCGCCCCGATCACGATGCCGGACTCCGGTCCGACCGACCACGTCCCGGGCCGAGGCGGATCCGCGACGTTGAACAGCGCGAACGCGACGCCACCGAGGATCACCGCAGAACTGACCGTGACCACGGTGCGGCGGCGGTCGGCCCGAAACGTACCGTCCGGGGTGCTCGCTGGTGAGTCGGCCAGCGGCGTCAGCCAGATGCCGAGCAGGCCGAACGTGACGTTGGCCCGGACGATCGACGAACCGACGACCAGGAGGCCCATGAGAGCCAACCCGGAGAGCACGCCGGCGAACGGGCCGAGGACGAGTCCGACGCCCACCCCGACAGCCAGCGGCGGTCCCGATCCGGCCAGCCCCAGCGTCCGCAGCTCCGCCCGAGTCGGCCACCGCAGGTCCATACCGATCGGTTCGGTCGGGGTCGGCACCGAGGCGGAGGGAGAGGACGTCAGGACGAACCCGACCGCGGCGACAGCCACGAGAAACGCGCCCAGGGAAGCCAACAACACATCGGACCGAGCCCCGCCGGTCACCGCCACGCACGCCCCGGCCAGCACTGCCGTCGGCAGTCCGAACCCGGTGCCGATCGCGATCGACAGAGCCCCGATCGGAACCCAGGTCGGGATCTCCCACCAGCGCAGGTCGCGGCGCCCCCGCAGGTGGTGAGCGAGCCAGGACAGGTAGAACAGGTGACGCTGGTCGCGCCCGCCGCGCCGGCCGGAACCGGACGGGTAGGCCCGCTCCAGGAACTGGCCGATCACGCGGGCCTTCACCGCTGCCACCGAGGTGAGCCCGATCAGCTCCGCAGGGTCGGGTACGTCACCGTCCGGCCCGTCGAACGCGTCGCGGGCCAGACTCAGGATCAGCGGGGTGGCGAACGCTTCCGCGACCGGCGAGTCGGGTCGGCTGAGCAGATGTTCGGTGAGCTGGTGCCAAAACCGGCGTTGCCGGTCACTGTCGTGACCACGGCGCAGGTACTCGACGGCAGTCTCCGACTCGACCTTGTCGAGTTGGAGGACGACCGGGCGCGGCAACCGTCCGCCGGCACGCGCCCGGTCGTACCCCTCGATCCGGGAGGTGAGCACGATACGCAGCCCGGCGGCCTCGCGCGCGATCCTGGTGAACGCGGCCCGCTGCCCCGCCGCGGGCATCTCGTCGAGGCCGTCGAGGAAGAGCGCCACCCGCTTGTGCTCGACCAGGCGGCGTGCGACCTTCGCGCCGTATCGCGGGTGCTGCAGCGCCGGGAAGTTCGTCTCCATCTCCTCGACCACGTGGTCGAGCAGCGACCTCTCGTCCGGGTTCCACCCGCCCAGGGTGACCCACACCGGCACCGGCGTGTCGGCGCGCTCCGGTGCCGAGGCCGGTCTGACGCACTCCTTCGCTGCCTCGATCAGCAGGATCAGCATCGTTGCGGTCTTCCCGCTACCGGCCGGGCCGAGCAGGACCAGTTGCTGGCGCTGGATCCGCCGATACAGGTCGACATACAGGCGGGTGACCACGCCTTGTTCGCCCGGATGGTCCCCGGCCGGGGCTCGGCGGCTGGCGCTTCGACGGCGCGGAACCCGCCGAACGTTACCCCCGGGAGCGCCGAGCACCTCGTGCATCGGCAGTGACCGCTGATGGTCCCGGTGCCAGGTGACCCGCACCGGGTCGGCGTTCATCCCGATGCCCCAGGCATCGGCTTGCGCTGACCAGTGCGACTCGGTGGCCTGGGCCAGCATGTTCGCCGCCTCCGTGACCTGCTCCGGTGCCGACAACTGCGGCTCCTCACGACCGCGCCGCTTCTCCACCACCACGATGGCCACCACCAGCAGGACGATCGTGACCCAGGGGGCCCAGCCGAGCCACGGCGGTAGGGGGATCGTCTCAGAGGCCAGGTTGACCGCGAGGCCGAGTACGGCGGACAGCACCACGGCCAGAGGTAGAAGGAATCGTCGCATGCAGATCTCCTGGTTCAACGTAACCTACGTGCAGTATCGACGAGGGTCCTCTCGTAGGGGCACTCGGACGTCGGGCGCTGGCGCCTCGAAGACCTCGTCGGCAAACCACACCGAGCAATGCTCGAAACCTGTGGATGAGCGTCGGGAGGCGTACCCTCCCGGCGACGCTCCATGTCCAAGGAATCGAGTAGAGCCCGCGCGCCAAC
>NZ_JBFAAF010000160.1:0-4747 GCF_040639595.1 Micromonospora sp. NPDC023814 | reverse complement strand
GGTGAATGCGAGTGGCTCGTTACGAACGGCGTCCTTCCCGCTGACCTGGTCACGCGCAACCGCCGGGTTGCCGAGGCTGCGCTTCGGCCGTGGACTCCGGTGTTCGTGCACGGCGACCTGCAGATCGCCCATGTGTTCGTCGACGACGACGAGGTCACCGGCGTGGTCGACTGGTCGGAGGCGGGCCAGGGCGATGCCCTGTCCCACTGGCAGCCGGTGCGGTCGAGGTAGCGGATCGCGTCCACGATGTCGCGGCGGGGGTAGACGATCGGCCGGCCACGTCCGGTGCCGGCCGGGACGTGTGGGGCGAGGATCCGCCATTCGGCGTCGGTGGTGTCGGACGGGTAGTGCCGTGGCCGGGCGGTGGGCAGGTGATCATCGAGGGCGGCCGGGGTGGCGGATGCGGCGACAACGGCGACAAGGTATACAGACAGGGTTGGGCCTCCGGTCGTGCTGGTTTAGTCGCCTTTGCTCGGACGGCCCTTCCCTATGTCAAGCAGCCACGCCGACGCCGTCGCGGTTGTCGATCTGCACCGACCCCGCCGGCCTCCCGGGACCCTTATTTACCAGGCTTCAAGGGAAAACTGACCGGTATCGAGTCGTTCAGAGTTCCACGCGCGGAAGGCACTTCGTAGGTGCAGAGCACTGGTTGGTCCAGAGGTTTGTCCGTCGAGGTTGGCGGCCGTGGTGTGGTGTCGCATGCCGGGATGGTGTTGCTGCGCACGCTGCCGGACAGGACCGGCCTGATCGGGGCGTTGTCGCAGGCGGTGGCGCGTCGGGGGTTCACGCCGGGCAGGGACCGGGGTCGTGTCCTGACCGATCTCGCGGTGATGATCGCTGACGGTGGTGAGGCGATCGCGGACATCGACGTGCTCCGGCATCAGGCAGACGTGTTCGGACGGGTCGCCTCGCCGGCGACGTGCTGGCGGGCCCTCGACGAGGTCGACGACGTACGGGTGCGGCGGATCACGCGGGCACGGGCGAAGGCACGGACCCGGGTGTGGTCGTTGTTCGACCGGTTGCCGGCCGCTCGCGCCGCGGGTCGGGAGGTCGGCGCCGGTGTGGTGGTCCTGGACGTCGACGCGACCCTGCTGCTGGCACACAGTGAGAAGGAAGGCGCGGACAAGACCTACAAGCGCGCCTTCGGATTCCATCCCTTGCTGGTCACCTGCGACAACACCAAGGAGATGCTGGCCATCCAGCTTCGGCCGGGCAACGCGGGGGCGAACACCGCCGCCGATCACCTGCACGTGCTGACCGAGGCGTTCGCGCAGGTCCCGGCCGCCCACAGGCGGCATCTGCTGGTGCGGGCCGACTCGGCCGCAGCCACCCACGCCGTGCTCGATTGGCTCACCGCGCAGAACGCGAAGCGGGGCCGCGCGGTGGAGTACTCGATCGGCTGGTCCATCGGCGAGACGGAACGCCAGGCGATCACCCAGGTCCCCGCCTCGGCCTGGACACCGGCTATCAACGCCGACGGCGGCCTCCGCGAAGGCGCTGACGTCGCGGAGCTGACCGGCCTGCTCACCCTGACTGGCTGGCCGCCCGGCATGCGAGTCATCGTTCGCCGTGAACGGCCGCACCCCGGTGCGCAACCGACGCTGTTCGAGGAACGTGACGGCTGGCGCTACACCGCGTTCGTCACCAACACCACCATCGGCGCCCTGCAGTGGCTGGAGGCCCGCCACCGCGCCCACGCCCGAGTCGAGGACCGGATCCGCTGCACCAAGGATGCCGGCCTGCGCCGACTCCCCTCACGCGAGTTCGCCATCAACCAGGCATGGTGCGTCCTCACCGCGATCGCCGCCGACTACGTATCCCATCAACCTGGCCCTGGGCCTCACACATCACCACCGCGTTCACCCGGATCGCGGCCATCCCCGCACCCGGCTGACCAGCACAGCCGCCATCCCACCGACCGGAGGACCCCAGGAGACCACGCCCACCGCCGCGACAGACGGCCCCTACTACGCCCCCGACCGATCACATCGAAGGCCAACGATCAATGGCCGGGGTCGAAACACTCGACGTCAACCATGAACGACCGAGGCTAGTACTGAAACAACGCCCACGCCGGGCCCTGGGTGAAAGGCAGGACGGGTGTCACAGCCCAACAGAGACTCGAGTGGAAGGCGTCCGTCGCAGCGCGGTGGCGTTGGTGGCGGGCGTGGTGGTGATCGGCGGGGTGCGCGGGATCCTGGTCGGGTGTATCTGGAGGCGAATCCCGCGCTGCCGTCGCCTGAGACGAGCCAGCGGGTGCGTCACCAGACCCGTGAGCTGCTGCGCCGCGCTGGTGAGCGGGCGCGGAGCGTCGAGCGGGCTGCCAATGCCGCATTGGGGCGCAGCAATGCCGACGGGTTGCGCGTTGTGGTGGCTGATCTGGCTGTCTCGGGCAGGGCCGAACCGGATGCCGGCGACGCGGGTGATGCTGTGGATCTTGGCGAGCCGGCGGGTCCGGCCGGTGATGGGCGGCCGGGCGGTGACGCGGTTGTCGGTGGTGTTGCTGGTTGGTCTGCGGGTGAAGTGGCGGAGGCTGACCGCAGTGTGAGGGTCGGTAGCGCGCCGTTGTCGGCGGCGCGGGTCGGTCAGGTGTTGCGGGGGCGGGCAGAGATCGGGGTGCGGGTAGGTGTTCCCGCCGCGGCGGATGGGTGGCAGGCCTACCGGGAGCAGGTCGTCCGCCAGTTTGGTTCGCAGCAGCGGCCGGGCGTCTTGGCGCGACGCATGTCAGATTGGGCGGCGAGTCTGGATGTTGGTGAGGGTGAGCTCCTGCGCGCGACGGTGTCGTTGGCTTGGCAGCTGTCCAGTCTTGCCGGGTGGGCCGATCGTCGAGGCTTGTGGCTGTCGTGGTGGGCCGAGCAGGCCAGCGCGCGCAGGGTGAACACGGCGGTGAGCACTGTCTCCTCTGGGTTGCCAGACGCTCTGCAAGACTTTCTGGCGGAGCTGGTGACGCGGGCGTGGGACCGTGAAGACGTACCGATACCCGGTCAGGTTCAACGGTTTCTGCGCGCGCTCTTCCTGGCCGACTACAGCCTTCAGTTCGGAGCGGAAGTGACGTCTTCCCCACTCATCACTGCCGCAGGGCGGGCGCATATTGCCCCCTACATGCTCGGCGACGGGGTCGAGGAACAGGTCCGCAGCGGCGAGTTCGAGGCCGAGTCGCTGCACTACTGGGGGCGCAACCGGGTGTGGAGGCGCCACGACAACCAAGTGATGGGGCTGCTGCGGCAGGATGACACCCTCGACAACGAGGCGTGGACACTGCTGCAGGCGTTGAATGGCCTTGGTCGACCAAGTACTGGACTGGCCTTGGTGCCATACTCGCGGCCGCGGGTAGGTTCTGATGGCGGCAGGGCTGAACAAGATGACGGCGGGGTTGATGCGGGCGAGTGGCTGACGGTCGCCGCGTCCACGCTCGATGCGGTGGTGGGTTGGTTCCACGAGCTGCGCCGGACGGCACCACCGCCACCCGACGGGACGCGTCTGGGAACCGGCCAGGGTGAAGGTCAACTATGCCTGCTGGACTCGTTGGCGCAGCTTCTTCGCGAGGCTCGGCCGCAGGAACACCAGGACGTGACCGCCCAAACCCTGCTACAGCAGGCGTGGGAAACTCTGGGCCAGGGCAATCTCGTGGTGGCCGACGGGCTCGCGGCGCGACCAACCGACTTCTACGGCAGTGGATTCCTGGACTGGTTGCTCGCCAACTACCACGTGCGGGTTCAGATCTGGGAAGACGCCGGCGGCGCGTACAGCCCGCACCCGGTCGTCGGGCACGAGGGCCCACTGCTACGCGTGGCATACCGGCCGGGACACTACGACCCCCTCCTGCCGGTCAACCAGGAACACCCCGCCCCACCGCCACCCCCCGACACCGAGACATGGATACCCTGGACCGCACCCGAGAACCAACGCACGGCATCGCAGCGGGTCCCTCCAGATCCAAGGTTCGGGGTGGTCCGGGTCCAGCACGACGCCTGGGTGATGGCGGTGGCGTTCGGGCGGGTCGGTGACCTCGACCTGCTGGCCACCGCCGGCGCCGACGGGACGGTCTGGGTGTGGGATGCCACCGGCCTGCGCGCCATCACCCTGGTCGGGCAACCCCTTCGCGGCCACACCGACGACGTGACGGCGGTGGTGTTCGGGCGGGTCGGTGGCCTCGACCTGCTGGCCACCGCCGGCGCCGACGGGACGGTCCGGGTGTGGGATGCCAGCGACCCGCGCGCCATCACCCCGCTCGGGCAACCCCTGCGCGGCCACACCGACGCGGTGATGGCGGTGGTGTTCGGGCGGGTCGGTGGCCTCGACCTGCTGGCCACCGCCAGCTTCGATGGGACGGTCCGGGTGTGGGATGCCAGCGACCCGCGCGCCATCACCCCGGTCGGGGAACCCCTGCGCGGCCACACCGGCGCGGTGTGGGCGGTGGTGTTCGGGCGGGTCGGTGGCCTCGACCTGCTCGCCACCGCCAGCTTCGATGGGACGGCCCGGGTGTGGGATGCCAGCGACCCGCACGACATCGCCCCGGTCGGGGAACCCCTGCACGGCCACACCGGCCGGGTGTGGGCGGTGGTGTTCGGGCGGGTCGGTGGCCTCGACCTGCTCGCCACCGCCAGCGACGACGGGACGGTCCGGGTGTGGGATGCCAGCGACCCGCGCGCCATCACCCTGGTCGGGCAACCCCTGCGCGGCCACGACGACTGGGTGAGGGCGGTGGTGTTCGGGCGGGTCGGTGGCCTCGACGTGCTGGCCACCG
>NZ_JBFAAF010000159.1:0-4857 GCF_040639595.1 Micromonospora sp. NPDC023814 | reverse complement strand
CCGTCAACTCATCCACCGCGCCCGCACCCTCTACCGCTGGGACACACGCCCCACCACCCGCAGGCTCAGGTAACACCTATCGCCGGTCGCTCTTACTAAATGGTGCGGCTGGACGGCCAGCGTCCAGCCGTGTTGATCACTTTGGGCGGAAGGGGCACAATCGCAGGGTGATCGCGAGCGTGTTCTTCGACGTGGGCGAGACGATCGTCGACGAATCCCAGGAGTACGGGACCTGGGCGGACTGGCTGGGTGTACCTCGGCACACCTTCTCGGCAGTCTTCGGGGCGGTGATCGCTCGCGGCTTGGACTACCGGGAGACGTTCCAGGTCTTCCGGCCCGGATTCAACCTGGACGAGGAGCGGAAGCGCCGCGCGGCGGTCGGCCAGCCGGAGCACTTCTCGGAGGAGAACCTTTACCCGGATGCTCGGCCGTGCCTGGCCGCACTGCGTGAGTTGGGCGTGCAGGTCGGCCTGGCTGGTAACCAGACGGCACGGGCCGAGACGATTCTGCGCGCCTTGGACCTGCCGGTGGACGTGATCGGCACGTCGGACGGCTGGGGTGTGGAGAAGCCGTCCGCAGCGTTCTTCGAGCGCGTTGTAGCGGAGGCAGGCTGCCCGGCCGATCAGGTGCTGTACGTCGGGGACCGGCTGGACAACGACATCCGGCCCGCACGGGACGTCGGAATCCCGACCGCACTGATCCGGCGCGGCCCGTGGGGGCACATCCTTGACGACAAGGCCGTCAGCGAACGCTGCCTCTTCCGGATCGACTCGCTGGCTGAGCTGCCCGAGCTGGTGCGCAAGCACAACGAGTCAGCGGGTTAGCTGCCGGGTAGGGCGGCTCGGGTGGCGGCGAGGGCGGCGATTCGTTCGTCGAGCTGCCTGCCCTTCCGGCTGTCGCCGAGCACGGGCCGGACGGCCCTGACACGGTCCAGGCCGGTGCCATACCAGTCGCTGTGCAAAGCGTCCATCGCCTGGTTGAGGTATTCGGCGGCGTGGTCGCCGTCGCTGCTATGTGCGGAGGCGAGATCGGCGAGTATGACGCTGCGCTGCTTGGCCGCAGTGGCAGACAGGCCGGCGAGAGCCGCGGTGAGCTGACCGGCGGCCTCGGTGTGGTCGTTGGCCGAAAGGGCCGCGTAGCCGGCGAAGGAGTGCAGCCGACCAGCGTCGTAGAAGTCGAGCCATTCCGGCGGGGTGGGGTTAGCCTCGATCGCGATAGCGGCGAGGTCGACTTGGTGGCGGCTGGCTGCTCCGGCTCCGGCGCGGGCTTCGACTTCCGACGCGACACAGTGCAGCCAGGAGCGGACGGCTGGGTTGACGCCGTGCCACGTGTGCTGGAGCGCCGCGTCGATCAGCGGGCGTGCGGCGGACGGGTCGTGGCTGAAGGCGGGGATGAATGCCATGTGGCCGAGGACAGCGGCAGCCAGGGCGTGATCTCCAGCTTCCCGGGTAGCGGCGAGGGCGACGTCGTAGCAGCGTTGGGCGACGGCGGGCTGGTTGAGGTCGAAGAACGGCAGCCGGGCGGTGAGGAGCGCGGATCCGGCGAGGGCGGCGGCGAGGGTCGTGCGGTTGGTGCCGCTCGCCGCGCGGACGAGTCCGGTACCGAGCTGCGTGTGGGCGTATGCGGCCTCGTAGAGCGGCCGGGCCGGGCTGGTCCAGTACAGCGCCCGCTGGCAGCGAACGATGTCGGCGTACGCGTTTGGGTCGGTGGTCTTCGTGCCGGCTTGCGCTGCCTGCGGGTCCAGCGACAGCAGCGGCGCGACCAGCGGCAGCATGCTTGCGCCGAACAGCGCGCGTAGGACTGCTGCCCGGTCCCAGCCGGCCTCGTTCTCGTCTCCGGTGAGCATGTCCCACAACCTCCTGAACTCGTGCAGTGTCTCGGCCTGCGGGCACATGGCCAACTCGTCGGAAGTGAGGAGGCCGAGCTGGCTGGCTGGCTTGTCGAAGATGGCCACCAGGTGTTTGCGGTAGCGGGGGTCGGGCCACCGTTCGCCCGTTTCCCATCGCCGCACGGTGTTGGCGTTGAGTCCGGTGTCGGTTTCTCCGGCATGGCTCATACCCGCACGAATGCGCTCGGTGACCTCCTCGTACGACCAGCCTCGCTGCAGCCTCTCCCACGCTAGCCGCCGATTGGGGGGATAGCGCCGTCCGGCCATCCGAGCACCTCCGCGCATTGCCTGCCGACGATAGCCACGCTACCCATGCCCGCTACGGCCCGTCATTACCTGGTCGCGAGCGGATGGGTAGTGGACGGTACCCCTGAGCCCTCCTGAACGGTTCGCTGTTGTCGAGCATCCAAGACCGCGGCCGAGCGGCGAGCCAGCTCATCGACCCATTGCCATCGATGCCAGGGGATTCATGGTGGACAGATCGATCGACTCTGACGAGACGGCCAGGGAGTTTGGTTCGGCTACGGCGGCGGGCGGGTGCGTATTCGCGAGGCTGATGCCTCGCTGGCGTGCCGCCATAAGGGCTGCGCAGGCGGGTGGACCGGCGGTGCGCTCCCAGCCGCCGCCCCGTGATGGCGTGCCCGCCGGGACACCGGCGGGCACGCCAGGACCGGCAGCCGAGGCCCCGGCTGAGGTTCGTCGAACGGTGGTGCCACGAGTCCGGCCGCCGCGAGGCACTGACCTAATCGGCGACCGTTGCAGATTGATTCCGGCCGTTAGGTACAGCTCGGTCATTGTCCGAGTGACGGCAGCACGGGGCGGGCGGTAGCCGATACCCGGCGGAAACGAGACGAGGAGGTGAGGGCCCGACCACTCGCAGCGCCGCTCATAACGGCGGTCCTGCCAGCCGGCTAGCTCCGCAGGACCGCTCGACCACCGCAAACGGTCACATCCCCACTGGAAAGGAATTGCCGCAATGACGGTAGCGACTGCCGACCTTATCAAAGTTGACCTGCCCGTGCCGTTCACCAAGACCTGGGAGCGCATCTCCGGCATCACGGTCGACGGGCCGATGCTGACGATCAAGCCGGAGGAGTTTTCTTCCGCTACGAGAACCCGAGCTGGCTGCTGTGCGACTGGCAGCGGGTCCGGGCCGAACTGCTCCCGGCCGTGGAGAGCGAGGACCTGACGATCGAGCAGCTCGTGCTCGACTTCGTCAAAAAGCACGGATACTCCACCACAGACCCGGCCGAGGTGCTGCGCACCGCACACGACGTGTACGCCTACATGTTCCGCGAGGAGCATCTGCAGGACCCCGGCTTGGACTTCGTGCCCGATGGGACGCTGCTGATGCTGCGCGAGTGCGGCACCCTGATGGCCCTCAACCGCGTCGAGCTCGACGGGCACATCAGCAACGTCTCCCCAGCCTGGATGCTGTGCGCCGCCGCCCAGGTGGTCTACGATCTGGACAAGGCGACCGCTGAAGTGCTCGACGAGCTGTATCACGGCACCTGGTTCAACGAGTCGCGTCGGCGCGAGAGCATCCTCGCGCACGCGGCTCTCGGCGGCAGGCTGGTTCATGCCTGCCAGGGCGCTCCCAACATGTCCGGCGGCTGGTCGTGCCCTTCGGCACCGACGTCGAAACGATGCGCCGCGAGCTGGCCGGCATGCGCGTGCCCTGGATCGAGCGGACCCTGGCCCCGCTGACCTGAGAAGAACCGGTGGCCGCGCGGCGCCTTTGCCGCTTCCCCTGCCCACACGGCCACCTCCATCAGAACCGGTGGCCGCGCGCAGCCTCCCCGTGCCGCGCGCGGCCACCCGGGAAACATTCGAGGAGTAGCAGTGGCGATTGCCAGGGATACCAGCGGCCGGGTCGTGACGGTCCGGGACATGCTCGACGGCATCAGCACCTCGCTGAAGTACACCAACTACCAGCTCGACACCGCCGGCATCGGTCACGAGCCGCACCCGTGGAACTGGACCGAGTCCGCCGGCCACTTCCGCAGCGTGGTCACCAAGGAAGCCGAACTCGCCGAACACGTCGCCCGCACCATCGACCGCTGGGTCAAGGCGAACCCGGACACCGACGCCGCGAACCTGGCCGCGATGCGCGCCGCCTCCAAGGACCTCAAGGCCGCCGCCCGAAGCCTTGTCAACCTCGGAAAGAAGATGCGCAACGTGCAGGCCTGCCTCGACGTCACCCAGTCGTAGTCCCGTGCGCACCAGCATCTTCACGGCAATCAACCGGCACGCGTGGGACCATCAAGCCCGCCTCGCGCTGCCGGACGACCGACCGATGGCTCCCAGCCGGGTCGAGTGGACGCAGTATCCCGGGCACGGCCCGGGTGCGGAGCTGTTCGGCGAGGTCAGCGGGCTGGCTGTGGCCGAACTCGGCTGTGGCAACGGCGACAACCTCGCTCCACTGGCTGTGCGTGGCGCTGACTGCGTCGGTGTGGACGTCGCACCGCTACAGATCACCCGGGCGTGCACACGCTGGGGCCACCTGCCGATCCGGTTCCAGTGCGCCGACGCGCGTCTTTCTCGCCCGTACAGGCCCGTTGGACATTTGCTTCTCCGTCTTCGGGGCGGTGGGGTTGTGCCCGCCGGAGCAACTCCTGCCGCTGATCGCACGGCGCCTGCGTCCCGGCGGCCGGCTGCTGTTCTCCGTGCCGCACCCGCGCTGGCTCGGCCCGCGGCGGACCGTGATGCGACTGGCTGACGGGAGCCAGGTGGCCGTTGCCCGATGGATGTCAGGACCGCAGGGCTGGAAGGCCGCCGTCACCGCATCCGGGCTGCGGTGCCTACGCGTGAGCCCCGTCGGCACCCCCACCGGCGACGGCATCTGCTGCCTGCTTGTGCACGCCCAGAAGCCCGGCGGAACCTGTCAAGTCAAGTGAGACGTTTTCGTGGTCAGGTGTTCTGTAGATCTGCGGGTTGAGCTGTGGGTTTGTTGATCCAGACGGTGTTGG
>NZ_JBFAAF010000158.1:0-4887 GCF_040639595.1 Micromonospora sp. NPDC023814 | reverse complement strand
ACCACGGTGTGGATCAACAAACCAGCAGCTCAACCCGCAGATCTACAGAACACCTGACCACGAAAACGTCTCACTTGACTTGACAGGTTCCGCCCGCGATCCGGCTACCTTCCGTGGCGAGCGCTTCGCGGCAGTTGAGTGCATCTGCAACGACCGGCAGGGGACTCACAATGCAGGTGATGGATGCACGCGCCGTGACGTGAGGACTGCCGGTTTGACGACGAGCACTGACGAACTGTTCGCGGCACGTCTCGCCTTCCCGGTGGGCGACCGGGTCCGAGGCACCGTGAGTACCGTCCCGATGGGCGCGGGACGGGCAGGCGTACTGGTAGACCTTGATCAGCCGCCGCAGGGGTGGGTCGACGCCCTACACCTGCCGGATGACTGGCCCGCGGCCGGCAAAGCTGGGCTCTTCGAGGTGTTGCAACACCGGCCCGGCCAGGTGCGGCTGTTTCCGTTGGGCGCCAGGATGCGAGGTCGTCGGACCCGCTATTCGCGCTGGTCGGGTGAGGAACGGGCCGCGATCTACCCGACCGCGACGAGCGCATGCCGGTAAAGCCCGGGGCGAGTGGCAGATCTCCGTCGTCGACGGTGTCACCCAGGGGCCCGGGGTCGGCCGGCGAAGCTGGCCTATCAGCCGTTCGGTGACGGCGAGAAATGGGAGACGGCAGCTGACGAGGACGCCGACGAACTGATCCGGAGATCGGCGACGCGATAGGGCTACCCCGAATCGACACCGGGCCTCTTACGGGAGCGCGGCAGTCAGGACCGGGTACAGCTGGAACGGGACGGCCGGGAAGCCCTGGTTGGGCGTCGCGTTCCGGGGCAGCCGCCGTGGAGCTGCTGGTGCTCAGAACGGGCAGACCCTTGAGGTCCACGCGTTGGACCATCAGCTGACGGAGTGGCTGCGGAGCCCGGCTCGGCTGTTGACGTCCGAATCCCCGGAGCGGTTCATCGCAGCGCGGGTGCTGCGATGAACCGCTGTCGGCGTCGGGTCACCATTCGGTGATGAGCGGCGTGTCCGGTTCGTGCTGCCGCCAGGCTTCGGCGAGGCGGGCGAGGCGGGTGGGGGCGGCGATGCCGCGCACGGTTGTGATCTTACCGTTGGTGATGTCGAACGCCACGGCCCCGAGGACCTGGTCGCCGAGCACGAAGAGGATGGCGGGGGCGCCGTTGACGAGCGCGTAGTGGATGGCGGGCGTGCCGCCGGCAAGCCGCCGTTTCGCGGGTGTGGGTTTGAAGCCAGCCCGTACGACGGCGGCGACGCGCTGCGGAGTGTCGTACTGCAGCAGCGCCCCGGTCAGGCCGGCGCCGTCGGAGATCGCGGTCGCGTCGTCGGTGAGCAGCGCTACCAGCCGTTCGGTACGGCCTGAGGAGGCAGCGGCGAGGAATTCCTCGACGATCCTGCGGGCGGTTGCCGGATCGACTTCGCCGCCGCGGCGGCGCGCGGCGGCGATGCGGCGCCGGGCCCGGTGGAGGTGCTGCTGGCTTGCCGGCTCGGTGATGTCGAGGATCTCGGCGATCTCGGCGTGGCTGTAGGCGAACGCTTCGCGCAGGACGTAGACGGCCCGCTCGAGGGGTGACAGGCGCTCCATGAGAGTCAGCACGGCCAGGGAGACCGATTCACGCTGCTCGAAAGTGTCGGCCGGGCCGAGCATCGGGTCGCCGGCGAGGAGCGGTTCGGGCAGCCACGCGCCGACGGTGCGTTCGCGGCGGGCTTGTGCCGAGCGGAGCCGGTCGAGGCACAGGTTGGTGACGACCTTGGTCAGCCATGCTTCCGGCACCTTGATTCGCTGCCGGTCGGCGGACTGCCAGTGCAGGAACGCCTCCTGCACGGCGTCTTCGGCGTCGGCGGCGGAGCCCAGCAGCCGGTACGCCAGTGAGTCCAGCCGGTTCCGGCTGGCCTCGAACCGACTGGTGTCGAAGCGATCAGTGGCGGTGCTGTCCACGGGGGCCACCCTAGGCGGCTACGCCGACCGTTTTCTTGGCGGACGCATCCGGCGCGGCGACCAGGCGGTGCTTGCGCTTGGGCAGGCCGAAGGTCGGGTGCGAGGTGGCCCACAGCGAGATCTTGAGGATGCCCGACTTGATCCGCGCGGCCTTCCGGCCGCCCACGTACGTCGGCTTTGCTTGCGCTTCGTCGTCGACCAACTGCAGGATCCCGTCCCGCCGCCCGAGGCTGATGTGGTTGCCCGGGTAGACCAGCTTGGTGTTCGCGATCTTGCGGCCGGTCAGGCGTCCCACGATCGCCTCGATGGCCTGCTGGCCGGTGAAGCCGGCCGAGGCGCAGGACATCGGCAGCGGCCGGCCGTTGTCGCCGATCGCGTAGGCGCTGTCGCCGGCGGCGTAGACGTTCGGGTGCGAGACCGACCGCATGGTGCGATCGACGACGATCCTACCGTTCTCGGTGACCTCCAGCCCGCTGGCGGCGGCGATGGGGTTGACCGCGAACCCTGCCGTCCACACGGTTGCGTCGGACGCCAGGGCGGTGCCGTCGGCGCACAGCACCCGCGTCGCTTCGACGGCTTCGACCTTGGCGTGCTCCAGGACGGTGATGCCCAGCCGGGCGCAGGCCCGGCGCAGGTGGCTGCGGGCTCCGACGGAGAGCCGGGCGCCCAGCTCGCCGCGGGCGACCAGCGCCACCGACAGGCCGGGCCGGGCCTCGGCGATCTCGGTCGCGGTCTCGATACCGGTCAACCCGTCGCCGACGACCAGCACACGCCCGCCTTCGCCCCGCCTGCCCAGGCTGTCCAGGCGCTCGCGCAGGCGCAGCGCCGAGGGCCGGGCGGCGATGTCGAAGGCGTGCTCGACCACGCCGGGGACGCCGTGGTCGTCGCCGTGGCTGCCAAGCGCGTAGAGAAGCGTGTCGTAGCCGAGCTCGCCGCCGCCGTCGGCGTCGGCCACGACGACGACCTGGCGCTCGGGGTCGACGGCGGTGACCCGGGCCAGGCGCAGCCGTATCCCGGTGCCCGCGAAGACGTCGGCGAGTTTCGGAGCCTTGATCTCGTGGCCGGCCGCGAGCTCGTGCAGCCGCAGCCGCTGGACGAAGTCCGGCTCGGCGTTGACCACGGTGATCTCGGTGTCCGCCGGGGACAGCCGGCGGGCCAGGTTCCCGGCCACGTGGGCTCCGGCGTAGCCGGCGCCGAGGACGACGATTCGGTGCTTCATGGGTTGCTCCCGTCGGTTCGCTTGCCTCCGCGAGTTGAGCGGAACGGCACCCCGATTACTGACAGGAACCGCATGTGGCATGGGTCACATAGCCCCGCCAGGTGGCATCGCGGGCAGCGAAGGTGGCATTGACCAGCTTCGCCACCGCGGCGCGCAGATTGTCGACGGTGACGAAGACCCGGCGCACGTGCCGCAGCGAAGCCTCGGTCTCGCCGCGCTCCCCTGTCGCCACGATCGCCCGGATGCCCATGCGCGTCCCCAGCACGAACAGCGCCAGCAGCAGCCGACGCTGGAGGGTGGGCCGGTCGAGTGCTCGTACGCGCGACGGAGGAGAACTCGTCGGTGAAGCCGGTAAGAAGTCGGCGTTCCGCACCCCTCAACCTGATCGCAGCCGTGCAGTACCTGTCCGCCACCGCTAACGGGGGTGAGTACATGCACACCGTCCTGGCAGAGACCGCCCTGCTGCTGGTCGCCGCGTCTGTGGCACTCGTGATCACCACGACCGCCGGTATCCAGGTCGTCCGGCGCACCGCAGCAGACCAGCACACTGCCGGTGCCGGAGCCACAACGGCGTAGTCGTCCCAGTCGTCCGAACGGGATTGGTGCTGCCGGTGCGACGGCACGCCATACATCCGCTCATCGCGAGGACCACTTGACCCTGCCCGCATAATGCCAGGATGACTGGCGACCGCGTGATGTTGGACGGCTCGCGGCCTTTCCAGGAACGCGTCCGGCACCTCCGCGATGCCTGGGTCCGGGACGGACGCGGTGGTGCTTCCCTGGTCACCGGCACGGCGTTCTTCGCGGTGTACTGCTGGAGCTTGAACCACAAGATCGGCGACCCGACGGCTCCGGCGTACGATGCCGAGCTGGCCGAGTTCGTCGCCGCCTCGTACGAACTCAATGGCGGGTCCGTCGGCTGGAACGCCATGCTCACCAGCCGCGAGATCTGTTCCACCTGCCATGACCGGTACCGACTGGAGAACCTCGGGATCTGCACCGGCTGCATGCGATACACCTGCTACGGCTGCGGCGATCATGAATGCTGCACCGGCGAGCTGCTCTGATCGCGACGCTGTCGGTCAGATGAACTGGGCGTTCTCGTCCCAGCGTTCGTCGGCGACATCGACAGAGCCCAAGATGTCGAAAACTGAAACCTGCCGGGTGGCCAGCCCGGCGGGGATCTCCCGGTCCGCGCTGTTGGAACCCAGCCGCCACCGTGCACGGAGGCAGTCGGGCTGCTGCGCCGGCTCCGGTTGTCCGGCGCGCTACGGCTGGCCCACCGGCTCGTGGCGCTGGTCCGCACGCTGTCCGCCGGGCTCAACCCGTACGCGTCCGCCTGGGTCCGCACCTGGCGGGCCTGTCTGTCCCGGGTCCCCGGTCGGGCCGTGACGAGATGCACCAGGCCACGCCATGTACCCCACGTCCTCCAGCGGGTGGCCAGACGCAGCCAGATCGAGGTCGATGAACGCGACCAGCTGGCCGCAGCGGAAGACCGTGTTGTTCGAACCGGGGTCGTGATGGCAGACCCCGGGCCCGTGGAGACGACGAAAGACCCCCTCTATGGTGTACCGATGGCATCGGTCAGGCAGATCCAAGTCACCTTCGACTGCGCAGAACCCGAGCGGAGCAATAGTCAAGACTTGTGGATGAGAAATCTTGATCAGGCGGCTGCGGCGTCGGTCGTGTCGAGTTCGGCGGTGGGTCGTTCGACGAGTT
>NZ_JBFAAF010000157.1:0-4907 GCF_040639595.1 Micromonospora sp. NPDC023814 | reverse complement strand
CGTACCTGCCCGATCGCCCGAGTCACGGTCGAGCGGTCCACCCCGAACGCCACCGCCAGGGCCTCGTGCGGCACCCCCAGACGCAGATGAGCGAGAGTGACGACAAGCCGATCAGTGAACCGCAGCGTCAAACGCCGCCCGGCTCCAGCCGCCCGCCGCCGGTGGCCACCCCGACGGGCATACAGCCGGCCCTCTCGCCCGGCCAGCCACACCACCCGCAGCTCGGTTCGAAGCAGGTGCAAATGACGGCGGGAGATCCCGGTAAACGCGGGATGACTGAACACGCGACGCGCCCACCGGATCGACACCCGGAGATCATCACCTACGCCGGACGGACACCACCAACCGTCCTATTGCGCACGAGATCGTTAGAGCCGACCGTCACGAGGTGTCGGCGCGGGGTCAAGGTGGGGGAAGGGCAGGATAGTTATGAGCCAGACCAAGTATCGGCTGCTACTTGAGGTAGGGGACAGTCGGACCGTGTCGGAGCCGGCGCCGCTCGACCAGACCTTGGAGGCTTTCCACCGGCAGATAGCTGATGGTGCGTTCCACGCTAACAGTGGTCGCCGGCTCCTGGTGCTGTCCGAACAGGGGTGGTCAGCGCGGCGTAGCCGCGCCCGTGCGGGGGTTCGCTGAGGAGAGCGGAACGCCTGTGGCCTCCACCCCTAAACAGTACCGGCCCATGACCGGGTAACCATGAACAACGGCATGCCGCCACGCTGCCGGAACCACCTGGCCCGGCAGCCTGCGACACACCCACCGCGATCGCAGCGTCCTCGCTGGTCAACCCTTTGGCGATCTCACGCCAGAACAAGCGCTCGACTTCCCGCCGAAGCGACGACTTCCCCGGGGACTTCATCGGCGACCTGCCCGTCAACGCCTTCATCCACCCCGCCGGCCTGCCCATCGACACCTCCATGATCGAGGTGTTGCGACGACCGGTTGAATCCGTCTTGTTCACCTACTCCGGGTTCGTGGCGGCGGTCGCAGCGGTAGCAGCTCGGGATAGTCGACCGCGCACTGGGTCATCGACGCCCTCGGACCGGTGCTGGCCCCAGCTGTAGCTACCCTCCCGTCGGTGAGGGATCTCCTCCCTTTTGCAGGGATTCGGGCCCATGCCGCGCTGCGTGCGGCATGGCATTGGCCCGGTCAGCGCGTCAGATCAGGGGCCAGGAGATCGAGCCGGTGTTGTCCGGCGGGGTGATCCCCGAGATGTCGATCAGATGCTGCAGGTCGGGATCGTACTCCGGCGTGGCGCCGTTGAAGGAGGGCCGGAAGCCCGACGCGAGCACCACCACGCCATCCGTGTTCACCGTCAGGATCAGCGGCCGAGACCGTTGGACGGCGGTTCCACACCGCTGATGTCGATCTGTCCATAGTCGTCTTCCGAGGGCGAACGGTTGCTGTTGAACCGGACGACCACCCGGGCCAGGTCGTCAGCGGTGATCGGTCCGGTGCCGAGGTAGTCCGGGTTGACCATGCCGGTCTCCCCGCCCGTCTGTCCGTCGCCCTCCGGGCAGCCGGTCCCTCGCACGTCTCGACGGTCGCCTCCGACTCGACCTCTCCGTCCTTGTAGGTGTTGGTGGTCGTGGTCGTCTTCGTCGTCTCGCCGTCGTCGGTCGTCGTGGTCTCGGTCTTCTCGGTCAGGTTGCCGCCTTTGTCGTAGTAGCTCGTCGTCGTCGTGGTCGTCGTCCCGTCGGCGGACGCCTGACCCGTGAAGCTTTCGGTGGTTTTGTCAGTCTGATTAAAGTCTCGGTCGTAGTTCGTGGTGGTGCTGACGGTTTCGTCAAAGGACGACCCGTCCTCGTACGTCTTGTGGGTGATGACGGATTCGGTTGTCCCCGCCCCCTCGAGGTTGCCGTCCGAGTCCTGCGCCAGGTTGGTGATCGTTTTCCTGGTCTCCGTGGTCGTCGTCTCGGTGACGACCGTCACGATGTCCGAGCTGACGCCCTCGTAGCCGACCGAGCATTCGCGCCCGAACGAGCCGGGACCGTCACCGTAGGTGAACCCGCCGTCGATGAACCGGGTCGGCTTCTTCTGGCCGTTGAGGCCGAAGTTCGTCACGCCGACGAGGCCCTCGATGGAGTCACCCTCGGCGCCCCAGATCCGGAGGTGCCTCGATTAGGAGATCGCCGGCCCGCTTGACCCGGACGCCCGAGCCGGAAACTCGCGATACCAGCTGGCGCATCAGGCTCTCAGCGTGGGAACGGGATAGATTCGTCGCAACGTACACGGTGTCAGTGGAGGTTTTGACCCTGCCACGACGTCGTGCCCGCCACCGGCTGGGCGACCGACACGTTCCCAGCCTGCTCGCGGACATGCTCGGCGAGCGCCTGGTCGACCTGCCGGGGCGTACCAGACATGCCCTGCGGCGTTCAGCGCGGCGCTGCGCGTCCTGCCCACGCCCGCGGCGGAACGGTTGCCTCGGTAGTCCCCCTCGCCGGTTGAGATCAACCTGCCCTGCCAGACAGACACTTGACGACGATGACGTCGGAACTTACGGTCCATCCCTGGAATGATCTGAAACCTCATGTCCGGCTCAGCAGCACTTACCCGTCGACCCTCCGTTGGGAGATGCGATGATCACCGGAACATACAATCCTCTGACCGATGACACGTCCGTACACGCGCGAGCTGGTCTCGCCGCCTACCGAGCCACCGGTTGCCCAGTGTCCGAGATGGCTCCCGGACTGTTGCTGGTCACCACCCACGAGGCGACCCGGCAGGCACTGCTCGACCATGCGTCTTTGAGCAACGCGGGAAACTTCATCCTGCACACGGGCAGCGAGGTCGTTCCGTCCCTTATCACGCAGAGCGACCCGCCTGAGCACACGTTCCTGCGTGGCGTCCTGCGTCCGGCGTTCCAGCGCAAGGCGATGGTGAACGCCCTGCCCTGGATAAGCGAACTTGTGGATGCGCTTATCGACCGGCTTCCGGCCGGTGGACCGGCGGACATAGTCACCGACCTTGCCATGCCGCTCACGTCCTCAGTCATCGGTCGCCTCGTCGGCATACCCGAGGCTGACTGGTCATATGTGTCCCACCTGTGCCTGGACATGGCAGCGCACGCTCCGGGCGACTTCTTCGCCGTTCCCGCGTGGATCGAGCTCGAGGGATACCTGACCCGGCTGGCCACTGCTCGCCGCACCCAGCCGGACAAAGCAGACGACATCCTGACCCGGCTCGTCATGGCCGAGGACAACGGCCGCCGGCTCACCGACCGTGAGGTCGCGTTCCACACCTTCCAGGTCTTTGTGGCTGGTCTGGAAAGTACCGCGCACACCATCGGCTGGACTGTCTACCAGCTGCTCGTCCAGCGGGCTCGGTGGGAGGAACTCCTGGCCGATCGCTCGCTCATTGCCTCGGCCCGTGACGAGGGCCTGCGCCATTGCACCGCGATTCGTTGGGTCATGCGCAAAGCGATCACCGACACCGCCATCGACGGGGTCGCCGTGCCGGCCGGCAGCCGCGTCGTCATCAGCCTTGAATCGGCGAACCTCGACGAGGCGGAATTCGGATCCAACGCGGCGGAATTTGACTTGCACAGGGGGAAGTCCCGTAAGCAATTCGCGTTCGGGCATGGCATCCACCTGTGCCTGGGCAGCGAGCTGTCACAGATCGAAATCACCTCAGTGTTGGAGCGACTGCTCGATCGGATGCCGGGCCTACGCCTCGCCGACGGCTTCACCCCACAGGATGTCGGCGGCGCTATCTTTCGCGGCCTTCGCCACCTACACGTTGTCTGGTAAAACCTGTGCTCGATGTCGAAGCGGTGCAGGAAAGGTCTACCAGAGCCGGTCGACGTCAGCCTCGGTGGGGTCGGCGCCGGACCACCAGAGCCACACCCGGTTTCGGGTCGCGCCGCTGGTCAGGTGCTCGATCTCCAGGCGGATGACCGTTCCTTCGATCACCGACAGCACCGGGGAGTGTCAAGATGACGCTCTGTCTCACATCCGGTGGTGACCGAAGGTAGTCGATGTCGTTGAGGTCATGTGTGCAAGATCGATGATCTTACGAAGATGGTGTTCTCGGGGCTGCTGCCGCTGTTGATCGACGACGTGACGGACGAGGGCGAACGGATCCTGGTGCGGGCTCGGACTCCCGGAGGGCCGGTGGCCTGTCCGGGCGGCCCACTCTCGTCGACCCCTACCGCGACCACCTGCGCCGCCGCCGTCAACAAGACCCCGCCGTCGGCGCCACCCAACTTCTGACGAAGATCAGGGAGCTGGGCTACACCGGCAGCCTCAACCTGCTCTACCGCTACATCACCCAAGGCCGAGTCGAAGCCGACCGCCCAGCCCTGTCACCCAGGCGTCTGACCCGCTACCTCCTGACCGCACCTGACCAGCTCAAAGAACATCAGCGGACGCTCGTTGACGCTCTCACCGGCGCCTGTCCACAGATGACCGCGCTGGCCGGCCTCATCGGCTCGTTCGCCGCGCTGCTCACCCCTGCAGGCGGAAACGATGACCGTCTCACCGCGTGGATCGCCGAGGTCAAGGCCACGGACCTGCCCCACCTGCACACGTTCACCCGCGGCCTCGGCCTTGACCGCGACGCCGTCAACGCCGCCCTGACCTACCCCTTCCACAACGGCGGCACCGAAGGCGTCAACACCAAAACCAAACTGATCAAGCGACAGATGTACGGACGCGCGGGCTTCCCTCTCCTGCGCCATCGAATCCTGCTCGGCTAACCAGCACCCTCCGTCACCACCGAATGTGAGACAGAGCCAAGATAACGGTGTAACTGGGTCTTATTCGGGGTCTACTTGCGGCCGGCGGACAGGCGTCCGTCGAAGGTGCGGTCGAAGTGACTGGTCAGGTGCTCGTCGGCGGGTCGGCTTGACCTGGGGCGTTCGGGTTGGATCATGGTTGGGTGTGCGGAACGCCGTCGATCGTGGAGCT
>NZ_JBFAAF010000156.1:0-5104 GCF_040639595.1 Micromonospora sp. NPDC023814 | reverse complement strand
GCCGGTTACTGGTATGACAACCTGCGGCAGACGGTGCAGTTCGATGCGGCCGTGCGGGTCGCCGTCGCGGCGGGTCACACGACGTTTGTGGAGATCTCTCCGCATCCGGTGCTGACCATGCCGGTCACGGCGATCCTGGACGACGCCGGCGTCACCGGCCACATCCTGGGCAGCCTGCGGCGGGGCGACGACGACCCGACGCGGCTGCTGACGAACCTGGCTACCGCGCACGCCATCGGCCTGCCCGTCGACCTGACCGCCGTCCTCGCCGAGACCGACGCCGTCGACCTGCCCACCTACGCCTTCGACCGGGACCGGTTCTGGCCGACCGCGACGACCGCGCAGGGTGGCGCCGACGAGACCCCGAGCGGCGTCGACTCCGCCTTCTGGGCGGCCGTCGAGAGTGAGGACCTGGCCGCGCTCGCGGAACTCACCGCGCAGAGCGCGACGGAGTCCCTGGAACGGCTGGGCGCGGCCCTGCCGTTGCTCGCCTCGTGGCGGCGGCAGCAGCGGGAACGGTCCACCCTGGACGACTGGCGGTACCGGAGCGTCTGGCAGCCGTACACCGGGACGCCGGTCAGCTTCCTCCCCGGTGCCTGGTGGGTCGTCGCGGACGAGCGGCACCCGGAGGAGGGCGAGGCCGCGGTCGTCGAGCTGGCCCGCCGAGGCGCCGACGTCCGGCTGGTGCTGCTGCCGGAGGACCTGACCGACCGGGCCGCCCTGGCCGCGCACCTGACCACCGCGACGCGCACCGCCGACGGCGGACCCGCCCCGGTGGACGGCGTGCTGTCGCTGCTCGCCCTCGCCGACGGCGCGGTCGACGACACCCAGCCGGTGCCGCCGTTCCTCGCCCGGTCCCTGGCGCTGGTCCAAGCCCTCGGCGACCTCGACGTCGCCGCGCCGCTGTGGTGCGTCACCCGGGGCGCCGCCGGCACCACCCGGGGCGGGGCCCCCGGTCGACCGGAGCAGTCGCTGCTCTGGGGCCTCGGCCGGGTCGTGGCCCTGGAACACCCACAGCGATGGGGCGGGCTGGTCGACGTCCCGGCCACCCTCGACGACCACGGTTGGGACCTGCTCTGCGCCGCGCTGGCCGGCCTCGACGGCGAGGACCAGCTCGCCGTCGACGGCGCCACCATCCTGGTACGCCGGCTGGTGCGGGCGCCCGGCGGTGACACCGCCACCGACGAGGCCGGCTACCCGGGCACCACGCTGGTCACCGGCGGCACCGGCGCGCTCGGCGTGGAGGTGGCCCGCTGGCTGGCCGCCCGCGGCGCCGAGCACCTGCTGCTGGTGAGCCGTCGGGGAGCGGACGCCCCGGGCGCCACCGAGCTGGTCCGGGAGCTGACCGAGGCCGGCAGCCGGGTGACCGTCGCGGCCTGCGACGTGGCCGACCGGGCGGCGCTGGCCAAGCTGCTCGACGAGGTGCCCGCCGACGCGCCGCTGACGAGCGTGGTGCACGCGGCCGGCGTGCTCGACGACGGCGTGCTCGACGGCCTCACCGCCGACCGGCTCGCCACCGTCCTGCGGCCCAAGGTGCTCGGCGCGCTGCACCTGCACGAGCTGACCGTCGGGCGGGAACTGCGCGCGTTCGTGCTGTTCTCCGCGATGGCCGGCCAGCTCGGTGCCGCCGGCCAGGGCAGCTACGCAGCCGCCAACGCCTACCTCGACGCCCTCGCCGAGCAGCGGCACCGCCAGGGACTGCCGGCCACCTCGATCGCGTGGGGTCCCTGGGCGGCCGGCGGGATGGCCGCCACCGACCAGGCGGTGGAGGAGCGTCGCCGGCGCACCGGGGTCGCCCGCCTCGACACCGAGCCCGCCCTCACCGCGCTCGCGCGGTGCGTCGCGGGAGGCGAGCCGGCGACGCTGGTGGCCGCCATCGACTGGGTCCGGTACGTGCCCGGCTTCGTCGCCGTCCGGCCCAGCGCGCTCATCGAGGGCGTGGCCGAGGCGCGCCGGGCCGCCGCCGAGCGGACCGACGACAGCGGCGTGTCCGCGGAGTCGCTGGCCGCGCTGCTCGCCGGCCAGACGGACGCCGAGCGGCGCAAGACCCTCCTCGAACTGGTGCGTGGCCAGGCCGCTGCGGTGCTCGGGCACGCCTCGATCGACGCCGTGGAGCCGGACCGGGCGTTCCGGGAACTCGGCTTCGACTCGCTGACCGCCGTGGAGCTGCGCAACCGGCTCACCGCGGCGACCGGCGTCCGGCTGCCCGCCACGGTGGTCTTCGACTACCCGACCGCCGCCGGGCTGGCCGACTACGTGCGGGCCGCGATCGTCGACGGCGGGGTGGTCGGGGTCGCGCCGGTCTTCGGCGAGCTGGACAGGTTGGAAGCGGCGCTCTCCGGCTCGGCGCCGGACCGCAGCGCCCGGATTCGGATCACCGAGCGGCTGCGGGCGCTGCTGGCCTCCCTCAACGAGGCCGACGCGCCGGCGGACGGCGACACCGTCGCCGAGAAGCTCCAGGACGCGACGCCGGATGAGGTCTTCGACTTCATCGACCGCGAGCTGGGGATGTCCTGACGTGATCGCTGCTGCGACGACGGGTCAACACAAGGAGTGCGCGGTCCATGGCTGACGAGGCGAAGCTTCTCGACTACCTCAAGCGGGTCACCGCTGACCTGCATCAGGTGCGGCAGCGCCTGCGTGAGGTGGAGGCCGGCGAACAGGAACCGGTCGCCATCGTCTCCATGAGCTGCCGATTCCCGGGCGGCGTGCGGTCGCCGGAGGACCTGTGGGAGGTGGTCGCGTCCGGCCGGGACGCGGTCACCGACTTCCCGGAGGACCGGGGCTGGGACCTCGGGTCGTTGTACGACGCCGACCAGGAGCAGGGCGGCCCCGGCACGTCGTACACCCGCCAGGGTGGCTTCGTCCACGACATGCCCGACTTCGACCCGGGCTTCTTCGCGATCTCCCCCCGGGAGGCCCTGGCGATGGACCCGCAGCAGCGCTGGCTGCTGGAGACCTCGTGGGAGGTCCTCGAACGGGCCGGCATCGACCCGCACTCGCTGCGCGGCAGCCGCACCGGCGTCTTCGCCGGCAGCACCGGGCAGGACTACGGCACCGTGCTGATGGGTGCCGCGCAGGGCCTGGAAGGGCACCTGATGACCGGCAACGCCGGCAGCGTCGTCTCCGGCCGGATCGCCTACACCTTCGGCCTGGAGGGGCCGGCGGTCACCATCGACACCGCCTGCTCGTCCTCCCTGGTCGCGCTGCACCTCGCCGGGCAGGCGCTGCGGCAGCGGGAGTGCACCCTGGCCATCGTCGCCGGCGTCACCGCCATGTGCACCCCGGCCGCCTTCGTCGAGTTCTCCCGGCAGCGCGGCCTCGCCGCCGACGGCCGGTGCAAGGCGTTCGCCGCCGCCGCCGACGGCACCGGCTGGTCCGAGGGCGTCGGCGTGCTGCTCCTGGAGCGGCTGTCGGACGCGCAGCGCAACGGCCACCCGATCCTCGCCGTGGTGCGGGGCAGCGCCGTCAACCAGGACGGCGCGTCCAACGGCCTGAGCGCCCCGAACGGGCCGTCCCAGCAGCGGGTCATCCAGCAGGCTCTGGCCAACGCCGGTCTCGCCGCGGGCGGCGTGGACGTGGTGGAGGCGCACGGCACCGGCACCCGACTCGGCGACCCGATCGAGGCGCAGGCGCTGCTGGCCACGTACGGGCAGGACCGGGGCGACGCGGCACCGCTGCTGCTCGGGTCCGTGAAGTCGAACATCGGCCACGCCCAGGCCGCTGCCGGCGTCGCCGGTGTGATCAAGATGGTCATGGCGATGCGGCACGGCGTCGTGCCGCCGACCCTGCACGTGGACGAGCCGACCCCCGAGGTCGACTGGTCGGCCGGCGCCGTCTCGCTGGTGACCGAGGCGACGCCGTGGCCGGCGACGGACCGGCCGCGCCGCTCGGCCGTGTCCTCGTTCGGGGTGTCCGGCACCAACGCGCACACCATCCTGGAGCAGGCCCCGGTGCCGCAGCCCGCGCCGGCCGCCGCCGCACCGGCCGTCGAGCGGCCGGTCGTCCCCGTGCTGGTGTCGGCCCGGGACGCCGCCGGCCTCGCCGGGCAGGCGCAGCGCTGGGCCGCCCGGCTGGCCGCCGACGAGACCCTGCGTCCCCTCGACGTGGCCTTCTCGTCGGTCACCTCCCGGTCCACCCTGGACCACCGGGCCGTGGTGCCGGCCACCGGCCGTGACGACCTGCTCGCCGGGCTCCGGGCGCTTGCGTCCGGCGAGCCGTCGGGCGTGGTGGTCGCGGGCCAGGCCGGCGGCCGGGGCTCGCTGGCGGTGCTGTTCTCCGGTCAGGGCGCGCAGCGTGCGGGCATGGGCCGGGAGTTGTCGGCCGAGTTCCCGGTCTTCGCCGCCGCGTTGGACGAGGTGTGCGCGCAGCTCGATCCGCTGTTGCCGCGTCCGCTGCGGGAGGTGCTGTTCGCCGACGCGGGCACCCCGGAGGCGGACCTGCTGGACCAGACCGTCTTCACCCAGGCGGGCCTGTTCGCGGTCGAGGTGGCGTTGTTCCGCCTGGTGGAGTCGTTCGGTGTGGTGCCGGACTTCGTGGGCGGTCACTCGATCGGTGAGATTACGGCCGCGCACGTGGCCGGGGTGCTGTCCCTCGCCGACGCCGCCGCGTTGGTGGCGGCGCGGGGTCGGTTGATGCAGGCGCTTCCGGCCGGCGGCGGGATGCTCGCCGTGGCCGCTGCCGAGGCGGCTGTGGTCGAGTCGATTGCCGGCCTCACGGATCGGGTCGGGATCGCGGCTGTCAACGGGCCGACATCGGTCGTGGTGTCCGGCGCGGTCGACGCCCTCGACGGCATCGAGCGGACCTGGAAGGAGCGAGGCGTCCGGACCCGCCGCCTCACCGTCAGTCACGCGTTCCACAGTCCGTTGATGGAGCCGATGCTGGCTGAGTTCCGGGCGGTCCTGGGCGGGTTGACGTTCGCGGCGCCGTTGCTGCCGGTGGTGTCGAACGTGACCGGTGCCCTGGCCGAGGGCGACGAGATTCGCACGGTCGACTACTGGGTGCGGCACGTCCGTGAGGCGGTGCGGTACGCCGACGGGGTCGCCGCGCTGCGCGCCGCTGGTGTGGACACGTTCCTGGAGGTGGGTCCGCAGAGTGTGCTGAC
>NZ_JBFAAF010000155.1:0-5187 GCF_040639595.1 Micromonospora sp. NPDC023814 | reverse complement strand
TCGCGCTGACCGGGGCGACCGCCACCGAGAACCTGTTGCGCCAGGCCGAGGCCGACGGCGTACTCGGCGAGGTGCTCAACGCGCTGACCGCCGACATCGTGCCCGCCTGTCTGGGTCACCTGGCGGCGGAGCCACTGCGGGCGTTCGGCCTCAGCGCGTACGTGGCGAACAGTCCCGCCCTGCCGGACCTGGTCAAGGTCCTGGCGAACCAACTCCCGGGACGGTCGCTCCAGCTCGACGTGCAGGGCCACCGGGTGGAGATCCGCAGCCAGGCGATGGTGATCGGCCACCAGGTGATTCCGGTCCAGCCCGGCCCGATCTCGGTGCTACGGGCGCTGGCCCGCCGTCCCGGCCGGGTGCTGTCCCCGGCCGAGATCCGGGCAGCCGCGCCGAGCTGGGCCAGCGTCGACGACCACGCCGTCGAGATGGCGGTGTCGCGGCTGCGGCGAGCCTTCGACCACACCCCGCTGGACGGCGTCGACCTGATCCAGACCGTGATGAAGCGTGGCTACCGGCTGGGGGCCTGAGCGCTCACCGGCACACAGAGACCCTTCTATAACTGCCAAGTGGTGCTGGTGGCTGGGCGTGTGCCGGCCAGGGTTTGAAGAGTTGCGGGCAGATGTAGCGCTTGAGGTTGCGCATGACCGCGCGTTTGGTGCGTCCATCGACGGTGCGGCGGGTGACGTAGGCGCGGGTGCGGGGGTCATGGCCCATGCGGACCAGGGCGACGGTGTAGAGGGCACGGTTGAGGCGTCGGTCGCCGCCGCGGTCGAGTCGGTGTCGGGTGGTGTTGCCTTGATCAGGCCGGTAGTGGTGATGCGCCGGCAAGGACGGCGAACGCGGCCTCGGAGCGGATGCGTCCGGGGTGTGACCAGGCCAGTAGAACGGTCGCGGCGACGACGGCGCCGAGGCCGGGCAGGTCGAGCAGTTGCGGTGCCCGTGTGGTGACTGCTTCGTGCACGGCGGCGAGTTCGGCGTCGAGAGCGCGGATGCGTCGAGCCAGGCGGACGCCTTCCAGATCGCTTTCGAGATCGCGCACCGTCGGGACTGGCCGGCACCTACCCGGTGCCGGCCAGTCCCGACGTTGCCCGCCGCCCACCACGGGCGACTCAAGGATCAGTTGGTCCGGGCGGAGGCCCACCTCGCGAGCTAATCAGCGCAGGCCGCTCGCCTCAAGGCGATGATCCACAACCATTACCGGCCACCCGGCGACGTGGTGGACACGCACTGACTAGAGCTCGTCCGTCGATGTCCTTCTGCGACGCACGAAGACGATCAGGGCCGCACCGACGGAGATCATCAGGACTCCGATGGAGCCGACCCGGGCGGTCATCGAACCTGTTGTCGGCAGCTTGTCGCAGGTGCTTGGGTCCTCGTACGCACCGATCAGCTTGTAGTCGTAGCCGGGAAACACCACATTCACGACGCGCCCTCGTCCGGAGGCGAAGACGACCGTCTCCTCTCCCCCGTCGGAGGCCGTGAGCTTTTTCTCCTGCGTTCCATAGGTCGCGACCGCCTCCATCGGCGGCATCCCCTGACCCGGATGGGTGACGGTCACCTTCAGTTCCGTGCAGGTCGACTCGGTGGACATCGTGGGCAGCCCGCAGGTCGAGGGCCGCGACCAGAGATAACGAGCGACTTCCTTGCCCTGCTCGGCCACGACGATCTGGCCGGCGCCCGCCGGCATCGGCAATTCCACCGACTTTCCCGCGGGCACCTTGACGGTACGGTCCACACCGGTCGCGGTGACCCGGAACGTCACCGGATAGCGGCCACCGCTGAGATGGCCGTCAACCGACCCGTCGCAGGCCGGCGCGAAGGTGGCCTTCGGCTGTGCGCAGGACACGGCACCGCCGTTGTAGGCGCCGAGCGGGCCGGCGGAGCGGTTGCCGGGCTTGCCCTTGCTGCCCAGCTTCTTGTCGCCGTAGCGCTTGCCCTTCTCCACCATCGGCGTGATCAGCTCGCTCTTGCCACCCCAGACGAGGTCAACTTGGGTGTAGCACTTCGGCACGTCGACCTTCAGCTCAACCTTACGGTGCCTGGCGTCGATCACCGCGACGTCGTTTTCGTGCGCGTACTGCGGCCAACTCGCCTTGGCGCCCGGCGCGAAGTAGGAGACCAGGAGGAACTCCTGCTTCTGGTCCTTGCACAGTGGCAGGTCACGGGCGAGCTCGACCGTCGCACGGCCCTTCGCGCCGTCGAACGTGTGCTTGTACGTAGCCTGTGCCATGCCGACACATTGCGGCGTCTCCTTGCACGTCCCCTTGAGGCCAACGGCGCGGCCAGAGTCGGTGCTGGAGATGCCGGTCCGGTCGCCGTTGCGCTCGAACCAGGTCGCCGACACCGTCAGGGTGGCACTCGTCGTCGTGCCCGGCACCCGCTGCGTACCGGTCACCACGCCTTTCGGACCGTCGCCGTCGGTGTCGGCGCTGATCGCGCTGCCCACCTTGATCCCATCGATCGGCGTCTGCGGCCGCGCGACGAGCTTGGTGATCTGAGCGTATCTGTTCTCCCATCTGCCGTTGTTCACCTGCCAGGTGATCTCATAGGTGCCGTCCGGCTGGCACACCGCCGTCCCGCTGACCTCGGTGCGATGCGCTGCGGCGGGGCTCGCCGCCACCAGCGCCGCGAGCATGCCGAGCAGCATGCCGCCCGCCAGGGAGAGCAGCTTTCGGAGGGGTCTGTTCACGTCAGTCACTCCACAGATGGAAGGGATGGTTTCGGGGTCCGGCGCCTCGGCGGCGGCGCCGCACTCTTCACGTCCCTGTCTGCACGTCGTGGGGAGCCTGCGTGGATCAATCGCTGGCGAAATTGATACGAAGGGTTTCTGTCGATGATCGACTGCGCGGTACACGGCCGCGGAGCACCGCCAGCCGCGCGTAGCCCCAGTCACCGCAGTCGACAACCGTCCGCAGCGCCCACCGCATGCGCTCCGCGGCTTCCTCCGGATGCTCACCGAACTCGTACGCGACCTCGGCTACGCAGCCGGCGACCCGGCGGCGCACGAGTTCGCCAGCGATTGCCCGGCGCACCTGCTGACGATCGGGATGCCGCGACGGCTGTAGCGCCGACGCGAACAGAGCTTCGGCGAGCAGCACGGTCCGGTACCTCAGCATTGCGTCACCTCCTCATAGCCGGCCACGCACCGCGATCCCCCATGCGCCCCCACCGAACCGTCCCGCCACGGCAGATCGCGGCCGAAGACAGCGAACGCTCGCGGGTCACCGGGATAGCGCAGCCCGCGGCGCAGGTCACGGAATCCCATCCGCCGATACAGCCGCCACGCCCGCGACCGCGCCTCGGTCGTCTCCGCCGTCGACAGCACCACCGTCCGCGTCCCGGCCGATGACAGGATGCCGCGCAGCATTGCCTCACCCAGCCCTCTGCCCTGGCAGGCCGGGCGGACCTGAAGCTCGGATACGGTGCAGGCGTCGTCGAGCCACCGCCGGCGATCGGCGACGACCGGCATCGCACCGGCCACCCAGTCCCGCCACCACTGCCCAGGCCGACACCGATAGCCGTAGCCGAACCCGACGATGTCGGCCAGCGGCCCCAGAACGGCCACCGCCCGGAACCCGGGCATCGTCAGGTGTTCGACCAACTGCCGGCGGCTGCCTTCCCGCATCGCCGGGCCATAGCCCATCGCCTCGGCAAGCACATCGATCGCCTCGTCCGCCCGGATCGCGAACTGCTCGGGCGTCCACACGACTAGGACGTCCCTCATCGCATCTGGCACCGGTACCTCCGACAGGTCGGGCAGTGGCGGCTGACCGTCGACCGGGTGAAGGCCACCGGGCGGTTGCCGCACGCCTCACAGACCAGCGACAGGACCTGTCGGCCACGCCTGCTGCCGGTGAACCAGGACGCGCCCCGGACCACGCCGACGTCACCAGAGTGGATGGCGTCATCGAGGCATTGATCGCGTACGGGGCAGACGATGCAGCGTTGCACGGCTTTGTGCCACATCAGGCGGGACTCGAACCATGACGGGTCCAGCCCCCTGCATTCGGCTTGCTCCCACCACGACTGGTGGGGCTTCGTGATTTGTAGTGCCGTCATACTCCCCAATACGGGCAGGACCAGCCCGTCGATCAGTTGAAATCGATCCTTGAAGCGCCCCGGGTTCGACGGAGGCGGTGATGTCGCACCCGTTGTGAACCAGGAGTCAGGTGCATCCGTAGCTACGGTCGTGAACCTCGTTGACGTACTGCCAGAGGGGCTGCGGCGGCGGGTGGAACGGGCGGGTTGTGCCGGAGGCAACCGGCACAACCTTCCTCCCTCGCGCCCCTCCCGTCCCACGCCGCGACCTCGAATTTGCCGCCAAGGCACCGGTGGAAGTCCGCCGAACCCGCGATGCTAATTCGTATTGGCATCTTGACGCCGCCGAGATGGCGCGCACAGACTCGTCAACCAACGCACCCATCCGCGACGAGCGTCCACACCGTACGGCCGCTCGGCGAGGTGAGTGACACCCACTGACTCGTCACGGCCAGCCCGCTCCCCCTGCCCCCATCGGCCCGTCCCACGAACGGAGAAACGTGATGACGCGTACCCCTGAAGGCTCTATCTCCCGACGCACGCTGCTGCGTGGTACGGCGGCCGCCGGCGTCGCGATCACCGGCGCCGGCCTTGCCGCGACGCCCACGCCAGCACTCGCCGCCCCGGCCGGCTCCCCAACTACCGGTACGTACGCGACGCCTTCGCCAGCCCGTTGCGCTACAACCCGACCGGCGAATTCATCTTCCCGTGCGTACGCGGAGTCTACGACAAGATCAGCGGCTACCTCGGCCGCTACTACCTCTACTACGCGCCACACGACGCACCCGGCGGGATCTGCCTCGCCTACGCCGACCGACTCGAAGGCCCCTACACCGAATACCCGAACAACCCCATCATCGACCGGGTGCTGCCGACCACCACGGTAAGCCACGTGTCGTCCCCCCACGTGGTATGGGACGCACCGACCAAACAGTTCTACCTGTACTTCCACGGCGAGAACTACACGACCCGAGTCGCCCGCTCAACCGACGGAATCCACTTCACCGACGAGACCCCGATCATGTCGACCAGACTGGTACCCAACACCACCGAAACCTCGTACGCACGAGTCTTCGAACACTCCGTGGCCGGCAAGAGCAACCGCTACGTGATGGTGTTCATGGGCTACCACACAATCGGACCGGGCAC
>NZ_JBFAAF010000154.1:3344-5313 GCF_040639595.1 Micromonospora sp. NPDC023814 | reverse complement strand
GATTGTCCGGCGGTGTCCTACTCTCCCACACCCTCCCGAGTGCAGTACCATCGGCGCTGGAGGGCTTAGCTTCCGGGTTCGGAATGTAACCGGGCGTTTCCCCTCCGCCATGACCGCCGTAACTCTATCGACATATCAAACAACACCACACACGTGGTCTGTTGTTCGTTTGTCGGGAGTTGCACAGTGGACGCGTAGCAGCTTAGTAGTCAAGTCCTCGGCCTATTAGTACCGGTCAACTGAACCCGTTACCGGGCTTACATTTCCGGCCTATCAACCCAGTCGTCTAGCTGGGGGCCTTACCCCACAAAGTGGGTGGGATACCTCATCTTGAAGCGAGCTTCCCGCTTAGATGCTTTCAGCGGTTATCCCTTCCGAACGTAGCTAACCAGCCGTGCCCCTGGCGGGACAACTGGCACACCAGAGGTTCGTCCGTCCCGGTCCTCTCGTACTAGGGACAGCCCTTCTCAAGTATCCTACGCGCACGGCGGATAGGGACCGAACTGTCTCACGACGTTCTAAACCCAGCTCGCGTACCGCTTTAATGGGCGAACAGCCCAACCCTTGGGACCTGCTACAGCCCCAGGATGCGACGAGCCGACATCGAGGTGCCAAACCATCCCGTCGATATGGACTCTTGGGGAAGATCAGCCTGTTATCCCCGGGGTACCTTTTATCCGTTGAGCGACACCGCTTCCACTCGCAAGTGCCGGATCACTAGTCCCGACTTTCGTCCCTGCTCGACCTGTCAGTCTCACAGTCAAGCTCCCTTGTGTACTTGCACTCAACACCTGATTGCCAACCAGGCTGAGGGAACCTTTGGGCGCCTCCGTTACCCTTTAGGAGGCAACCGCCCCAGTTAAACTACCCACCAGACACTGTCCCTGAACCGGATAACGGTCCGAAGTTAGATACCCAAATCAACCAGAGTGGTATTTCAAGATTGCCTCCACCCATACTGGCGTATGAGCTTCACCGGCTCCCACCTATCCTACACAAGCTAATTCGGATACCAATGTCAAGCTATAGTAAAGGTCCCGGGGTCTTTCCGTCCTGCCGCGCGTAACGAGCATCTTTACTCGTAATGCAATTTCGCCGGGCCTGTGGTTGAGACAGTGGGGAAGTCGTTACGCCATTCGTGCAGGTCGGAACTTACCCGACAAGGAATTTCGCTACCTTAGGATGGTTATAGTTACCACCGCCGTTTACTGGCGCTTAAGTTCTCCGCTTCGCCCCGAAGAGCTAACAGGTCCCCTTAACGTTCCAGCACCGGGCAGGCGTCAGTCCATATACATCGAATTACTTCTTCGCATGGACCTGTGTTTTTAGTAAACAGTCGCTTCCCCCTGCTCTCTGCGGCCATACAACGCTCCACCCGCGCGGGGCTTCACGTCTCCGGCCCCCCTTCTCCCTAAGTTACGGGGGCAATTTGCCGAGTTCCTTAACCACAGTTCGCCCGATCGCCTCGGTATTCTCTACCTGACCACCTGTGTCGGTTTGGGGTACGGGCCGCTAAGAACTCGCTAGAGGCTTTTCTCGGCAGCATAGGATCACTGACTTCACCTGAATCGGCTCGGCATCACGTCTCAGCCTTAATGGCGTGCGGATTTGCCTACACGCCGGCCTACACGCTTACCCCGGCACAACCACCGGCCGGGCTCAGCTACCTTCCTGCGTCACCCCATCGCTTGACTACTACCCGCCAGGTTCCCACGCTCCCCACCCTCAACCCGAAGGTCTTGGATGGTTTGGGTGGTTAGCACAACGAGGTTCATCAGGGACGCTCTTTCGCGGGTACGGGAATATCAACCCGTTGTCCATCGACTACGCCTCTCGGCCTCGCCTTAGGTCCCGACTCACCCAGGGCGGATTAGCCTGGCCCTGGAACCCTTGGTCATCCGGCGGAAGGGTTTCTCACCCTTCTTTCGCTACTCATGCCTGCATTCTCACTCGTGCCGCGTCCACACCT
>NZ_JBFAAF010000154.1:0-3250 GCF_040639595.1 Micromonospora sp. NPDC023814 | reverse complement strand
GCAAGGTAAAAATGTGAATGCCACAGCTTCGGCGGTGTGCTTGAGCCCCGCTACATTGTCGGCGCGGAACCACTTGACCAGTGAGCTATTACGCACTCTTTAAAGGGTGGCTGCTTCTAAGCCAACCTCCTGGTTGTCTATGCGACCCCACATCCTTTTCCACTTAGCACACGCTTAGGGGCCTTAGCTGGTGATCTGGGCTGTTTCCCTCTCGACTACGAAGCTTATCCCCCGCAGTCTCACTGCCGCGCTCTCACTTACCGGCATTCGGAGTTTGGCTGATTTCGGTAAGCTTGTGGGCCCCCTAGACCATCCAGTGCTCTACCTCCGGCAAGAAACACGCGACGCTGCACCTAAATGCATTTCGGGGAGAACCAGCTATCACGGAGTTTGATTGGCCTTTCACCCCTAACCACAGGTCATCCCCCAACTTTTCAACGTTGGTGGGTTCGGCCCTCCACGCGGTCTTACCCGCGCTTCAGCCTGCCCATGGCTAGATCACTCCGCTTCGGGTCTAGGACACGCGACTGAATCGCCCTATTCAGACTCGCTTTCGCTACGGCTCCCCCACACGGGTTAACCTCGCCACATGCCACTAACTCGCAGGCTCATTCTTCAAAAGGCACGCCGTCACCCCGCAAGGCTCCGACGGATTGTAGGCGAACGGTTTCAGGTACTATTTCACTCCCCTCCCGGGGTACTTTTCACCATTCCCTCACGGTACTCGTCCGCTATCGGTCACCAGGAAGTATTTAGGCTTACCAGGTGGTCCTGGCAGATTCACGGCAGATTTCAGGGGTCCGCCGCTACTCGGGAACACCCACAGGAGACCAGCCACTTTCACCTACCGGACTATCACCGCCTACGGTCAGCCATTCCAGACTGTTCGGCTAGCAACTGGCTTTATAACTCCTCACACGAGTGTCAGCTCGTGTAGCAGGGTCCCACAACCCCGACCACGCAACCCCTGACAGGTATCACACGCAGCCGGTTTAGCCTCAATCCGCTTTCGCTCGCCACTACTCACGGAATCACTAAATTGTTTTCTCTTCCTACGGGTACTGAGATGTTTCACTTCCCCGCGTTCCCTCCATACACCCTATGTGTTCAGGTGCAGGTGACATCACATGACTGATGCCGGGTTCCCCCATTCGGACACCCTGGGATCACAGCTCGGTTGACAGCTCCCCCAGGCCTATCGCGGCCTCCCACGTCCTTCATCGGCTCCTGGTGCCAAGGCATCCACCGTTCGCCCTTGACAACTTGACCACAAAGATGCTCGCGTCCACTGTGCAATTCTCAACAAACGACCAACCCACAACCCACAGCCCCACACCAGCCCGACAACCCGCCGACGGTATGCGAGACCAGGCCATGCCTGGCAACCATCCCCCACCCACAGGTGAAGGCCATGGCTCCGAAAGAAACAACCACCAGGTTGTTCTTTCAGGACCCAACAGGGTGCTTATCATTCCTCCCCAGCCGCACCAACCCGACCGTTCCTGCACCCCCGAAGAGGCGTGTACTAGATCATCGCGGCCGTTGCCAGAGCGAAACTCGCCAGTGTCTCCGCCATTGAGCACCCCGACCCGACATTCGCAGGTCGCGGGCTCCTTACACCCTTTCAGGTGAAGGTGCTCCTTAGAAAGGAGGTGATCCAGCCGCACCTTCCGGTACGGCTACCTTGTTACGACTTCGTCCCAATCGCCAGCCCCACCTTCGACGGCTCCCTCCCACAAGGGGTTGGGCCACCGGCTTCGGGTGTTGCCGACTTTCGTGACGTGACGGGCGGTGTGTACAAGGCCCGGGAACGTATTCACCGCAGCGTTGCTGATCTGCGATTACTAGCGACTCCGACTTCACGGGGTCGAGTTGCAGACCCCGATCCGAACTGAGACCGGCTTTTTGGGATTCGCTCCACCTCACGGTATCGCAGCCCATTGTACCGGCCATTGTAGCATGCGTGAAGCCCTGGACATAAGGGGCATGATGACTTGACGTCATCCCCACCTTCCTCCGAGTTGACCCCGGCAGTCTTCGATGAGTCCCCGCCATAACGCGCTGGCAACATCGAACGAGGGTTGCGCTCGTTGCGGGACTTAACCCAACATCTCACGACACGAGCTGACGACAGCCATGCACCACCTGTGACCGCCCCCGAAGGACCCGACATCTCTGCCGGTTTTGCGGCCATGTCAAACCCAGGTAAGGTTCTTCGCGTTGCATCGAATTAATCCGCATGCTCCGCCGCTTGTGCGGGCCCCCGTCAATTCCTTTGAGTTTTAGCCTTGCGGCCGTACTCCCCAGGCGGGGCGCTTAATGCGTTAGCTGCGGCACAGGGAACCGGAGAGGCCCCCCACACCTAGCGCCCAACGTTTACAGCGTGGACTACCAGGGTATCTAATCCTGTTCGCTCCCCACGCTTTCGCTCCTCAGCGTCAGTATCGGCCCAGAGACCCGCCTTCGCCACCGGTGTTCCTCCTGATATCTGCGCATTTCACCGCTACACCAGGAATTCCAGTCTCCCCTACCGAACTCTAGCCTGCCCGTATCGACTGCAGGCCCGCAGTTGAGCTGCGGGTTTTCACAGTCGACGCGACAAGCCGCCTACGAGCTCTTTACGCCCAATAAATCCGGACAACGCTCGCGCCCTACGTCTTACCGCGGCTGCTGGCACGTAGTTGGCCGGCGCTTCTTCTGCAGGTACCGTCACTTACGCTTCGTCCCTGCTGAAAGAGGTTTACAACCCGAAGGCCGTCATCCCTCACGCGGCGTCGCTGCATCAGGCTTCCGCCCATTGTGCAATATTCCCCACTGCTGCCTCCCGTAGGAGTCTGGGCCGTGTCTCAGTCCCAGTGTGGCCGGTCGCCCTCTCAGGCCGGCTACCCGTCGTCGCCTTGGTAGGCCATCACCCCACCAACAAGCTGATAGGCCGCGAGCCCATCCCAGGCCGAAAAACTTTCCACCACCAACCATGCGGTCAGAGGTCCTATTCGGTATTAGCCCCGGTTTCCCGGGGTTATCCCAAAGCCTAGGGCAGGTTGCTCACGTGTTACTCACCCGTTCGCCGCTCGAGTACCCCGAAGGGCCTTTCCGCTCGACTTGCATGTGTTAAGCACGCCGCCAGCGTTCGTCCTGAGCCAGGATCAAACTCTCCAACAAAAACCTTTGTTGAAACAGTCATCCCGACAACAAATGTTGCCAAAGGAATCCAAAACCAGCCAAACCAAAAGGCCTGACCAGTCCCGGG
>NZ_JBFAAF010000153.1:0-5342 GCF_040639595.1 Micromonospora sp. NPDC023814 | reverse complement strand
GCTTCTTCGGACCCTGCGGCCTGCGATCCCCACGGATCTCGAACACTGCAACCCCTGATCACGTCAGGCGTTGCAACGATCCCTAGAACCCGAGCTGCCGAGTAGACAGGAAGGGGCCCTTCCGGGCACCCCCCGGCGGCGTCGATCGCCGGGGCGGGCACGAAATTCCGGCCAGTGGGTGGGCGGTACGGTGGCCCGGTGGTGACCGCGCGGAAGGGCAGTGGCCGGCTGCGGGCCGTGGACCTCGCCGCGACCGCCGGGATCTCCGTCCAGCAGGTCCGCAACTACGTCGACCTGGGCGTGCTGCCACCGGTCGAACGCACCCCCGCCGGCTACCGCATCTTCACCGCCGACCACCTCCGGGCGCTGGCCGTGGCCCGCCGGATGGCCGAGGGCCACGGCTGGGCGCGTACCCGGGAGATCATGGCCGCCGTACACCGGGGCGACCTGGCGGCGGCGCTGGCGGCGCTCGACGGGGGCCACGCCGAGCTGGACCGCGAGCGGGCGGACATCCGGCGGGTGCTCGGCGCGTTCGAGACCGTGGTGACCAGCCCGCCGGCGACCCTGCCGGCGCCGCGGCGCGGGGTGCGCATCGGCGCGGTCGCCGACCTGGTCGGGGTCCGCACCTCCCAGCTACGGCTGTGGGAGCAACGCGGCCTGGTCCGGCCGGTCCGCGAGCGCGGCACCGGCTACCGGGTGTACGACCAGGCCGAACTGCGTGCCGCGCAGGTCGTCGCGCTGCTGCGCCGGGGCGCGTACCCGTTCGACATCATCGCGGCCGTCCTCGACGAGATGCGCACGACCGGCAGCGCCCAACGGGTCCACGCGGAGTTGGCCCGGCGGGAGCAGGAGCTGCACCGGCGCAGCCTGCGGCGGCTGCGCGCCTCGGCGGCGCTGTACGACTACCTGCGGCACCGCGACCCGACCCTGCCGGCCTGACTCAGCGCAGCACCAGCAGGTCGAGGTGGTCGACGACCGGGCCGGTCGCCTCGCGGGCGGCGGCCCGCAGTCGCGCCAGGCCGCCGGCATACTCCTCGTCGGTGATCAACTGGAGTGGGGTGTGGGCCCGGCGGTCGAGGCGCTCGGCGAGTTCCGCCAGCGACGCGGCGGTGGTCTGCGCGACCGGCTCGACGCTGCTCACGGTGAACCCGGCCGTCGCGAACGCCGAGCGTACCCGCGCGAGGTCCGGGTAGCGCCGCAGTACCCGGACCGCCTCGGGAAACCAGTGGAACAGGGCGATCCGCTGATGCCGGCCGGGGAACGGCGAGCGGATCAGCACGGGCGCGCCCGGCCGGAGCACCCGGCGCAGTTCGCGGGCCGCCGCGTCCAGGTCGGCGACGTGATGGATCATCGTGGACAGCCACGCGGCGTCCATCGTGGAGTCCCGCAGCGGCAGCGCGAGGGCGTCGCGGGCGAGCAGCGGCCGATGGGCGGCGCGGGATCGCATCGCGCCGGCGGGCTCCACGCCCACCACCCGGACGCCGAACCAGTCGGTGAGGGCGCTGGCCCACGCCCCCGTGCCGGCGCCGAGGTCGAGTACGGTCGTCCCGGCGCGGGACCGCAGGTGCTGCCCCACCGCGTGCCGCCACCGGTCCAGCCCGCTGCGCGGCAGCTCCCGGGTGGCGGCGAAGGCGGCCGCGTCGGTGTCGTCGTAGGAGATCAGAGCCACGGCCATCACCTCGCCACCGTCGCCGGAACGTCCGGGCGATCGTGATCCGGTTCTAGTCGGTGGGGACGCCGCAGGCAACGGCTTGTGAGACAACCGACGCGGTGTTGTCCGGCCGGCCGGCCGGGGCCCTGGCCATGACCTGCGGTCAGCCGGACGCGCGGCCCGCGACCCGCTCGTCCCGTGTCTCGCCGAGCGCCGTCGAGGCGAAGAAGGCGTCCGCGGCGCGGAGGGCGGTCGCGTCGTCGAGCACGTCGCCGGGGCGGTCGGCGTGGCCGAGCAGCGCACCGCCCCATCGCATGCCGAGGTAGTCGGCGCTCATCCACAGGCTGTTCACCATCGGGTCCGCCTTGGCCGGGTCCTCGTCGCTGAGGGCGCTGATCGCCCACATCGTGCGGCCGCGCATACGGGGCCGGAAATCTACGCCGGGCAGCCGCAGCCAGGTCGACCAGTGGTCGAGGTAGAGCTTGGTGGGGGCGCTGACGCTGTACCAGTAGACCGGCGAGGCGATCACCAGGTCGGTCGCGGCGAGGGTCTCCGTCAGCAGCAGCGCCTCGTTGCCGGACGGCGGGGGAGGGAACTGACCGTGGCGGATGTCGTGGAACGGCGCCAGCGGATGGTCGGCCAGGCGGAGCCAGCGCTGCTCGACACCGGCCGGCAGCGCGGCTGCCGCGCGTCGGGCCAGGAGTTCGGTGTTGCCACCGGGGCGTGAACTACCCAGAAGGAAGAGGAAGCGCCTGCCCACACCGTCGATGTCCATCCGGTCGAATGTACCCACCCGGCGGCCGTGCGGAAATCGGCGGATCGCGGACGCTTGTCGCCCTGCCGCCGCACGACCAACCGGCCCGGTACCCGGTTCAGAAGGTCACCGCCGCCAGCACCAGCAGGGTGAACGCCGTCTCGACCAGCCCCACCCGCTTCGGCGTGAGCCGGCGCCCGGGCAGCGCGACGGCCCGGGCCAGCAGCGCCGCGAAGACCAGGGCGACCGGCGTCGGCGCCCAGAGCGCCGCGGCGAGCGCGGCGACGGCGTGGTACGCCCAGGACGCCCACCGGTACCGACCGCTGTCCCGCTCCCGGATCATCGTCTTGACGAACAGGATCGTGCCGACGAGGTAGCCGAGCGCCACCACCGTCGCGCCGGCCACCCGGGCCGGCGGCACCCCGGCGACCGTGGCGACGACGAACCCGAGCAGCCCGCACTGCGCCACGAAGGCGAGGTCGTTGACGAGTGCCCGGTCCCGGCGCCGGTGCGCGTAGCCGGCGTTGACGGCGGCCAGGACGCCGTAGAGCGGCGCGTACGCGAGGACCGCCGGCCGGGCCGCCAGCACCGGCGCGGCGCAGAGCACGGTGGCGACGCCGTACGCGGCCAGCTGCGGGCGTACCCGCCGGAACCGGCCGGTCTTGACCGCCTGCAACCCGAAGTACGACAGCGGGTAGGCGGCGAGCACCGCCCCGAGCAGAGGCAGGTGCAGCGGGTGCGGGCCGGTGACGGTCACCGCCGCCAGGAACGGCAGCAGCAGCATCGCCCAGGCGCCGTGCTGCGGCGGCAGCCAGCCGGGCGACCGGCCCCCGGTCCGCGCGTGGCCGGTGGTGGTCGCCGTGGGCGGCCCGGCCGGGCGGCGACGGCGGGCGGGGACGGCGGTCACGGGCGTGGCGTCACGGTGAGCAGGACGGCGGCGTCCGTCACGGCGTGCAGCGCGTGCCGCCGCGGCGGGACGACCACCAGGTCGCCGGCGTGGCCCTCCCAGGACTCGTCGCCGGCCACCAGGCGTACCTGCCCCCGAAGCACCTGCAGCGTCGCCTCGCCCGGGCTGTCGTGCTCGTCGAGCGAGCGGCCGCCCCGGAGCGCGAGCAGGGTCTGCCGCAGCCGGCGTTCCCGGCCGCGGTGCAGGTTGTGGGCGCTGCGTCCGCTGTCGGCCTCCCGGGCGGCGGCGAGCTGTTCGTCGGCGAGGCGGGTCAGCGAGTGGCCTTCCATCGTGCGTCCTTCCGAGTGGGGTGGCGCGCCGGTGTGCGGGGCGGGGCAGTCCGTGCGGCGGCGACCGTCGCGCAAACCGGAGGATCGTCTACCGCTTTCAGTTTCCAGCTTCCGTGCCGGGCCCGCCCGGCGGCAGGGCCGATGGTCCCGGAATCCGGGCCGCCCGGGTCGCCCGCGCCGGCGGACCCCTCCGTTCTCCGCCGCCACGCCGGCCACCGGAGCATCGGGAAGCCGGCCCACGCCCCGGATCGTGCCGACTAGGGTGCGGGGCATGAACGTTCGGCTGCTGGCGGCCACGGCGACCGCCGTCGTCTTCGCCGCCGGCGTGCCCGCCCCGGCGGCGGCCGCCCCGACCGCTCGTACCGCCGCCGCGACGGGCCTGTCCGGCGCGGTGCCGCCGACGCCGTGCCCGAAAGCGCCCGCGCCGGCGGTGTCCCGGCCGCCGCGCCCGTCGCCGCCGCCGGCCGTGCCCGAGGAACGGGCCGTGGGCGGGCCGGCGCTGGCCACCGCCGGCCTGGTCGTCCCCGCGGGGGTGCCGCCACCGCCGGCGGTCACCGCGACCTCGTGGCTGGTGGCCGACCTGGACACCGGCCAGGTGCTGGGCGGCTGCGGCCCACACGAGTACGGCACCCCCGCCAGCGTGCAGAAGCTGCTGCTGGCCGCCACCATGCTGCCCCGGCTCGACCCGAAACAGGTCGTCACCGTCACCGACGGCGACATGGACATCGAGCCGGGCTCCTCCGCCGTCGGGCTCGTCGCCGGCGGGCGCTACCGGATCGAGACCGTCTGGCTCGGGCTGCTGCTGCAGTCCGGCAACGAGGCGGCCAACCTGCTGGCCCGCCTCGGCGGCGGCCCGGACGGGATGGCCGGCGGCGTACGGGCGATGAACGAGGAGGCGCACCGGCTCGGCGCCCTGCAGACCCACGCGGTCACCCCGTCCGGCCTCGACGGGAAGGGCCAGTTCACCAGCGCGTACGACCTGGCGCTCATCGCCCGGGCCTGCTTCGCCGACCCCACCTTCCGCCGGTACGCGCTGACCGAGACCCACCGCATTCCCGCCCAGCCGGCGCAGCGGACCAAGGGCTTCGAGATCCAGAACGAAAACCAGCTCATCTACCGCTACCCCGGGGCGCTCGGCGGCAAGACCGGCTTCACCGACCTGGCCCGGCACACCTACGTCGGGGCGGCCCACCGGGGCGGCCGCCGGCTGGTCGTCACGCTGCTCGGCGCCGAACCGCGGCCCGCGCGGGGCTGGGAGCAGGGCGCCGCGCTGCTCGACTGGGGCTTCTCGCTGCCCCGCGACTCCGCCGTCGGCCGGCTCGTCGAGCCGGGGGAGCTGGCCGCCTCGGCAGCCGCCACGCCGCCCGCGCTCGCCGCCACCGGCGAACCTCGTCCGGCCGCGGCCAGCGGCCCGCTGGAGGACGGGCTGCTCGGACGGTGGCCCGCGGCCGCGCTCGCGGTGGCCGTGCTCGGGCTGGCGGCGGTGGCGCTGCTCTGGCGGCGCCGGGCGGGGCGGCGCCGGGCGGGGCGGCGCCGGACACCGTGACCGCGGGCCGGGCGGCGAGGCGGCCACCGGCCGGGGGCCGCGCCGGGCCCCCGTGCGCGGTGAGCGCGTTGACCCCGTTGCCGAGCAGGATGACGCCGAGCAGGATCCGGGTCAGGCTGCGCTCCAGCAGCAGGGTGACCCCGCAACCGACCAGC
>NZ_JBFAAF010000152.1:4148-5388 GCF_040639595.1 Micromonospora sp. NPDC023814 | reverse complement strand
GCGACCCGCGCGCCATCGCCCCGGTCGGGGAACCCCTGCGCGGCCACGACGACTGGGTGAGGGCGGTGGTGTTCGGGCGGGTCGGTGGCCTCGACGTGCTGGCCAGCGCCGGCGGCGATGGGACGGTTCGGGTGTGGGATGTCAGCGACCCGCGCGCCATCGCCCCGGTCGGGCAACCCCTGCACGGCCACACCGGCACGGTGACGGCGGTGGTGTTCGGGCAGGTCGGTGACATCGACCTGCTGGCCACCGCCAGCGCCGACGGGACGGTCCAGGTGTGGGATGCCAGCGACCCGCACGACATCACCCCGGTCGGGCAACCCCTGCACGGCCACACCGGCACGGTGACGGCGGTGGCGTTCGGGCAGGTCGGTGACATCGACCTGCTCGCCACCGCCAGCGACGACGAGACGGCCCGGGTGTGGGATGCCAGCGACCCGCGCGCCATCACCCCGCTCGGGGAACCCCTGCGCGGCCACACCGGCCCCGTGTGGGCGGTGGCGTTCGGGCACATCGCCCTGCTGGCCACCGCCAGCGAAGACGGGACGGCCCGGGTGTGGGATGCCAGCGACCCGCACGCCATCACCCCGGCCGGGGAACCCCTGCACGGCCACACCGGCACGGTGACGGCGGTGGTGTTCGGGCGGGCCGGTGACATCGACCTGCTCGCCACCGCCGGCACCGACCGGACGGCCCGGGTGTGGGACATCACCAGCATCGTCCAACAGTCACACACTGCCGGCACACCGGTGCGCCTCCCCAGCACTGCCCACCACGACACCCCCGCCCCGGCCCAGCCAGTCCCTCCAGATCCAAGGTTCCAGCTGGCCCGGGTTCAGCACGGCGCCGGGGTGTGGGCGGTGGCGTTCGGGCGGGTCGGTGGCCTCGACGTGCTGGCCAGCGCCGGCGGCGATGGGACGGTTCGGGTGTGGGATGTCAGCGACCCGCGCGCCTTCGCCCCGGTCGGGGAACCCCTGCGCGGCCACACCGGCCGGGTGAGGGCGGTGGCGTTCGGGCGGGTCGGTGGCCTCGACGTGCTGGCCACCGGCGGCAGCGACGGGACGGTCCGGGTGTGGGATGTCAGCGACCCGCGCGCCTTCGCCCCGGTCGGGGAACCCCGGCGCGGCCACACCAGCCAGGTGATGGCGGTGGCGTTCGGGCAGGTCGGTGGCATCGCCCTGCTGGCCACCGCCAGCTTCGATGGGACGGTCCGGGTGTGGGATGTCAGCGACCCGCACGT
>NZ_JBFAAF010000152.1:0-4051 GCF_040639595.1 Micromonospora sp. NPDC023814 | reverse complement strand
TGGGATGTCAGCGACCCGCACGACATCACCCTGGTCGGGGAACCCCTGCGCGGCCACACCGGCGCGGTGTGGGCGGTGGCGTTCGGGCAGGTCGGTGACATCGCCCTGCTGGCCACCGCCGGCGACGACGATACGGTCCGGGTGTGGGATGTCAGCGACCCGCACGACATCACCCTGGTCGGGGAACCCCTGCGCGGCCACACCGGCGCGGTGTGGGCGGTGGCGTTCGGGCAGGTCGGTGACATCGCCCTGCTCGCCACCGCCAGCGAAGACGATACGGTCCGGGTGTGGAATGCCAGTAACCCGCGCGCCATCGCCCCGGTCGGGCAACCCCTGCGGGGCCACACCGACACGGTGTGGGCGGTGGCGTTCGGGGGGGCCGGTGGCCTCGGCGTGCTGGCCACCGCCGGCGACGACGGGACGGCCCGGGTGTGGGACATCACCAGCATCGTCGCACAGTCACACATCGCCAGGGCCATCGGCACCGGTCCCGCGGCGCGACAGGCCACTGCCGGCACACCGGCCGGCCCGGTGGTGGTGTTTCCGGTCGGGGCGGTGCTGGCGGCGAGTGTTTTGTCGCGGATGCGGGAGCAGGCTCGGGTGACCGGGCGGGAGTGGTTTGTGGTGGTGGCGGAGGAAGCGGATGAGGCGGTGTGGCGGCGTCACGTTGGAGACTTGTTGGCCGGTTCGAGTGGGCGGTCGGTGCCCGGTTCTGCCGTCATCGTGTTGTATCCGCTTGGGGGTGCGCGATTGTCGCCGGCGACGGTCGCCGCGGTGGCGCGGTTGCGCATGGCGGTGGGGGGGCGGGTAGGTCCGGTGGCGGTGCTTGAGGATCACTTGACCGAGCCGATGAGTGCTTCGTGGTTCGCCGCGCCGTGGCGGTTGAGCGAGTTCCATGTCGTGTGGGTGGATTTTGCGGGGCGGCGGACATTTCCCGCGTGGGGTGATCAGTTTTGGTTCTTCGACGACCGCTGGGGTTACGGCCTTGATACCGGCCTAGGGGCGGCGCCGTACGGCCTGGCACGGAATGTGGAATTAGGGCTGGATCGTCTGCCGGAGACTATGCAGCGGTATGACCGCATGCGGATGTGGGGTGGGTCTCGGTGGCGAGCGGTTGAGTATGAGCGGGCGTGGGTGTTCCTCGAACGTGACCGGGCCGGTACTGATCCGGATGATCGGTACCGGCGGTTGGTGTGGTTGCGTCAAGCGGGTTTGTTGCCGGGTGAGGACGTGGGTACGGTGGAGCCGGACCTTGGCCCGCTCCGATTCGACGAGCTGGACCGCTCCGCGCGAGTGGTGGTGGTGCAGGTGCCGGGACTGTTCTCGTTCAGTCGGCAGCAGTTGGCCGAGGTGAGGGTCGCGGCGTTGAGCCCGGCGGGGTTGCTCGCGGCGAGCAGCCTGTTCGAGACGTTCCTCGACGATGCGTTTGCGCCGGCGGAGCTGGGGGCGCGTCCACTGGTGTACGTGGTCGTTCATGGGTGGCCTGGCGGCTGGGACTCGACCGTGGTGCTGACGTATTCGGCCGAGAACGACTGGTGGCCGATGCGGCTGTCCTCGGTCGGAGGGCTCACGCTGCGGGTCAGTGCCGACCCGGTCGAGGTGGAAAGCTGGTACCGGGTCCTGCTCGCCTGGAACGACGTTGTCCAGGCGGCGGGTCGCGACCGGCCGGACGACATGGTGGCACAGGCACGGGCCCTGCTCGCCCAGGTCGACGCGGTCCGGGACGATGCCGACACACTGGTGGCGTCCCGGCTCGCCCGGGCGGCCCAGCGGGTGGAACAGCTGGCGCAAGGGGGCCAGCGCCTGGCACAACTGGCCGACATTCTGCCCGAGTTCGGGGCACTCGTCGACGAGGCCCGCCAACAACTGCAGGCCGTCGACCGCGCCCGCATGGGTGACCCATTGGCGCAGGTCCGGCTATCGGCGGGTGGGGTGCTCGTGCCCGCCGACCCGGCGGGGCTGTTCAACCTGGTGAGCGAGATCGGGATCGGCCAGGACTGGCTCACCGGCGAGTTGCGCCACATCCGATCCGAGCTGTTGCAGCCCGACCTTCGCGTTGCCGACCACACCGGCGAAGCCGAATGGGCCGCTGGTGCTGATGGTCTTACCCTGCGAACACCAGGTATGGCGCAACGCCTGCCGTCCTTCAGCCGGCCCGGACAACCCAACGGCAGCGGGATCATGTCCGTGCTCGACGCCACCGCCCGCCTCCTGGCCCACGACGCGCCGGCCGCGCACGCCGACCTGACCGCGCGGCGGCTCGTCGACGGACTCCGCGCAGCCCACCCCCAAGGCCACCCCATCCTCACCGACCTCGAAGCGGGCCGTGGCGACGCCGCGTGGGGAGAAACTCTTTCGCAACTGCTCATCGACCACCTCGGCGTGCGATTCCAACTCCTGACCCGCACCACGCGACGCGACGGTGAACGCACCACCACGGGATGGAGCCCCAGCCCCATCTACGGTGACACTGGACCGCTCCTGCTCATAGGCTCACGGCTCGACAGCTACTTCCCGTTGTTCATCGACGACGAGAATGTCCAAGCCCGCCTCAACCCCGCCGGCCCTCACCAGTCCACCCCAGCAATGCAACACACCCCACAACCAGCCGAACTCACCCAACGCTGGGAACGCATCGACGTTCATCACGAATGGCGACTACGTGCCCTGACTCTCGCCGAGCGAGCCACCCGACGCAACCCCGATACCAACGCCGACACCCTCAACCAGCTCACCGCCGCGACCGAACTCTACCTGTCCCGCCGCGCCGCGCTCAGAATCCACCTAGCTGGCCAAAGCATCGCCAGCTACATCGGCCGGCTTGGCGCCGACCGGCTGCCCTGGCTCGCTACCCAACTCGACCAACTCCACGCCGCTGTCGAGCGCCTCGATCAAACAGTCGCCGCGATCCGCGGGACCACCACGCCCGACTTCGAGGAGGAACGAACCAACACCACCCCCCACCCCCGCGCCACCGTGTTCAGCCATCACATCGCATCCACCTCAACCGAGATCCGGATCGGCGCCCCGCCCCACCCCGGAGAACTCATCCAAATCCCACCCGACTGGCCCCGCGGAACACTCTGGTTCCACATACACCCACAACACAGCGTCGTAACCGCCGACCACCCCTACACCGGCACCGGATTCGCCCGCGCCATCCCCCTCCCCGTTGACGACTACCTCATCCAACACCTCCCAGTCCCCGCAGATCCGAGGTTCCAACCAGTCCCCGCAGATCCGAGGTTCCAATTGGCCTGGGTCCAGCACGACGCCTGGGTGATGGCGGTGGCGTTCGGGCGGGTCGGTGGCCTCGACGTGCTGGCCACCGCCGGCGCCGACGGGACGGTCTGGGTGTGGGATGTCAGCGACCCGCGCGCCTCCGCCCCGCTCGGGCAACCCCTGCGCGGCCACACCGGCACGGTGATGGCGGTGGTGTTCGGGCGGGTCGGTGGCCTCGACGTGCTGGCCACCGCCGGCGCCGACGGGACGGTCCGGGTGTGGGATGTCAGCGACCCGCGCGCCTCCGCCCCGCTCGGGCAACCCCTGCGCGGCCACACCGGCACGGTGATGGCGGTGGTGTTCGGGCGGGTCGGTGGCCTCGACCTGCTGGCCACCGCCAGCGACGACGAGACGGTCCGGGTGTGGGATGCCAGCGACCCGCACAACATCACCCCGCTCGGGCAACCCCTGCACGGCCACACCGACGACGTGACGGCGGTGGTGTTCGGGCGGGTCGGTGACATCGACCTGCTCGCCACCACCAGCATCGACCGGACGGCCCGGGTGTGGGATGCCAGCGACCCGCACGACATCACCCCGGTCGGGCAACCCCTGCACGGCCACACCGGCACGGTGATGGCGGTGGTGTTCGGGCGGGTCGGTGGCCTCGACCTGCTCGCCACCGCCAGCGACGACGGGACGGTCCGGGTGTGGGATGCCAGCGACCCGCACGACATCACCCTGGTCGGGCAACCCCTGCGCGGCCACGACGACTGGGTGAGGGCGGTGGTGTTCGGGCGGGTCGGTGGCCTCGACGTGCTGGCCACCG
>NZ_JBFAAF010000151.1:0-5486 GCF_040639595.1 Micromonospora sp. NPDC023814 | reverse complement strand
CAGCTCCACTCCACAACCGGAGGCCTTCACCTGCCTACGACATCAGATCGTGTCGTCACACAATCTCGACCAACGTCCCTGGGCAGTACAGCTAGTCGGACCGGACGGTGAGGGGGACGTCGCGCAGGTCGGGCACCTCCTGCCGGCGCGGCTCCCGGGTCAATGTCGCGGTGAATTCCTCCGGTCGAACCTCCAGGTACGGCGGGGCCTCGACGTCGCGGAACCCGCCTGCGGCGACCACAGCCGGTGTGGGGCATTGCCGCTCCGGGCGTACCTGGATGATCTGCCCCGGCTGGACCAGGTACGAGGGGCGGTTGACCTTGCCGCCGTTCAGGGTGAACGTGTTGTGCTCGACCAGGCTGCGGGCCTCGCCGACGGTGCGGGCGAAGCCGGCGCGGTGCACCAGCGCGTCCAGCCGCTGCTCCAACTGCCCGGCCAGGTTCTCCGCCGCGTCGCCGGGCTGCCGGGCGGCCGTCACCAGGGCCCGGACCAGTTGCCGCTCCCGCAGGTCGTACGCGGCCCGGATCTGCCGCCGCTCCGCGTCGGGCAGTCGGTAGCCGCGCGGGGCTCGGCGCGGCCCGCCCCGGACACCGATCGGATGCCGCTGCCGGCGCAGTCGGTAGCCATGCGCCGGCTTCAGCGGCACGTCGTCGGTCGGCGCGATGTTGACCTTGGAGCGGAGCGTCATGGTGCCCTCCCTGGCTGTCGTGGGTCACCACTCTGTCCCGCGCCGGGGTGAGCCCGCCCCACCCGGTCCGGGTGATCCGCCCTGCGCCGGGCGCGTCGAGACCTGGGACGGTCCTGCGGTCAGGCGCGACGAAGATGACCTTGCTGTTCGGTCGGGCCGCAAAGGCGACGAAGAGGGCCGGAGGCGCGGCCGGGGCGGAGCCGGTCAGCCGGCCGGGGTCGGCTTGTACGCGACGACGAGTTCCCAGGTGCCGGGCAGCACCGCCCCCCGCTCGAAGCCGACCTCCGCGAGCAGCTTGGTGTAGAACTCCGCCTCGCGCAGCCGGCTGACGCAGCTGTCCACGCCGATCAGGAAGTAGCTCCAGAAGAACTGCATGGCCAGCCGGTCCGGAGTGCGGAACTCCTCGCAGATCAGCAGCAGCCCACCCGGCTCCAGCGCCGCGTACGCCTGCTCCACCAGGTGGCGGGCCACCTCGTTCGGCCAGTCGTGCAGCACCCGCACGAACGACATCGCGTCGTACCCCTTGGGCAGCGGCTCGGTCAGGAAGTCGCCGCCGACGAACCCCAGCCGCTCGGGGTGCCCCCGGGCGACCCGGGTGGCCGCCACCAACGGCGCCACCGCCGGCAGGTTGTAGACGTCGGCCCGCAGGCCCGGCGCGGTGTCGAGGACGTGCGCGGCCAGCGTCCCGTCGCCGCCGCCCACCTCCAGCAGGCGACGCCGGTCCGGCCACAGCAGATCGGCGTGCCGCCGCACCGCTTCGATCACCGGTCCCAGCCCGACGGCCATGCTGCGTTCGAAGTCGGCGGTCTGCGCGTCGGTCTTCGGCGGCCAGGCGAAGTCGTCGTCGCCGATGCTGACCTGGCCGCGCAGGCTCTCGGGCAGCCGGCCGTGCAGCCGCCGCCAGGGGTAGCGGTCCCGGTCACGCTCGACCGCGCCGGGGCCGACCACCGCGGCGACCGCGTCGCGCAGCCCCGGCACGGCCCGGTAGCTGGTCGTGCCGATGTCGTCGTCGGGCTCGTCGCGCGTCAGGAGGCCCAGGCTCTCCAGGCAGTCGAGGAACTTGTAGAGCCGTAGCGGGCGTACCCCGAACCGGGTGGCCAGCGCGTCGAGACGGACGGGCCCGGGCTCCAGCGCGTCGAGCAGGCCCATGCCGAACGCCGTCTCCAGCACGTCCATGGCCTTGGGACCGTTGGCGAGCAGGCTCATCAGCGCCCGCGGCGAGAGGGTGACGGTCACCGGTGCAGCTCCTTCTCCAGCGCGTCCATGAACGCGTCGACCTCGTCGAGGGTGTTGTAGACGTGCGGACCGACCCGCAGGTAGCCGCGCCAACTGCAGATCAGGTCACGGGCGGCGAGTCGTCGCTTCACCGCCTCGCCGTCGGGGACGTCCAGGCACACCACGCCGCCGCGGCGGTGCGGCGCGGTGGGGCTGACCACCGCGATGCCGGCCTCGCCGGCGCGGTCCAGGACCCGCTGGGTGAGGGCCAGCGACTGCCGCCGGATGGCCTCGGTGCCGATCTCGGCCAGCAGGTCCAGGCCGACCTGGGAGACCAGGGAGGTGACCGGGTACGGCGTGCCGCCGGCGAACCGCCGGGCGTCGGGCGCCCAGCCGGTGGACGGCTGGAACGTGAGCGCCCGGTCGCCGGCCTGCCAGCCGGTGGCGGCCGGCGTCAGCTCCGGCACCAGGTCGGGGCGGACGTAGAGGAAGGCGGTGCCGACGCCGCAGAGCCACTTGTGCGCGCCGCCGAGGACGACGTCGACACCGAGGGCGGTGACGTCCATCGGCACCACCCCCACGGTCTGGAAGGCGTCCACCACCACCAGCGCGCCGACGTCGTGGGCGCGGGCGACCAGGCGGGGCAGGTCGACGGTGGCGCCGGAGGTGAAGCTGGCGTGCGACACGCACACCAGCAGCGTCCGCTCGTCGAGGCGCGCCTCCAGGGCCTCCTGGTCGAGGTGGGGACCGCCGGTGCCGACCACGTCGAGGCGGGCGCCGTAGCGGCCGAACGCCCGGAAGACGAACGGCACCGTCGGGTACTCCAGGTCGGTGGTGACGACGCGGTCGCGCGGCGGGCGGTAGTCGAAACAGGACGCCACCCGGGCGAGCAGGGTGCTCAGGTTCGCGTCGGTGACCACGCTGCCCGGCGGTGCGCCGATCAGGGCGGCCACCGAGTCGGCGTACCGGTCGAGACCGACGTGCCAGCCCTGCCACACGTCGTCCCGCCAGGTGCGCAGCGTCTCCCAGTAGTCGTGCAGCACCCGCTCCGCGCCCCGCGGCACCGCGCCGGTGGAGTTGTTGTTCAGGTAGACACAGGTCTCCAGCAGGGGGAACTCGGCGCGCAGCGCGGCCTGCGTGGCGGCGTCGAGGCACCGGGGCGCGTCAGGCCCGGGCGCGGGGTGGGATCGACTCACGCGGTGTGGCCTCCAATCGGGTCGACCGGGCGGGAATCGGCGGTGACGGCCGTGAATACCGGCACGTCGCGGACCGCCGCCAGATAAGGGGTGCCCTCCGTGTAGCCGGTCCCGGAGCGGGGACCGAGCATCCGGGTGGCGATCCGGTGGTGCGTGCGCCGCCACTGCAACAGGGCCCCGGCGAACATCTCCATCCGCCGCGCCACCAGCATGCGGTCCGTGCCGTCGAGCCGGCCCGCACGCACGGCCGACCGGTACGCCTCGTCGATCGTCGGCTGGCCGGCCCACACCAGGGACCGCACCTCCGGCACCGACCGGTAGGCCACCGAGTCCAGCCGGTCTCCTTCCGGCGTACGGCAGAGCGACTCCACGAGCTTGTAGGAGCGGGACTGGATGGCGCTGGCCCCCTCGGTGTACTGCCGGAACGTCCGGAACGACTCCGTCTGCATGGTGGCCAGCAGCGAGAAGAGCGGGCCGGCGGCGCCGATCAGGTCCCCGGCGTACCCCAGCCGGTCGGCCGCCGCACGTGGCGTGGCCCCGGCCAGCGCGGCGACGGCGGCGCGTAGCTCGTCGGCGACCCCGGCGAAGAGACACTCGTACGCCTGGAGCACCCGGATGAACAGGTATTCGTCGTGGGTCACGTGGACCGGCAGCATGCTCAGCCGCAGCGTTTGATCCCCGTCGGCGTCGAGGCCGGCGGCGACGGCGTGCAGCGCGGCGGCGGTGGTCGCCGGACCGCCGTCGCCGACCGCCCCGACCAGGCCGAGGCGGGCCAGCGGGGGCAGGGCGGCCCGGACGCCGAGCCGGCAGCGTTTGGTCACCACCGGCGGCCCCGGACGCTGCTGCGGGAGCAGGTCGGTGGTGTGGGCGGCGGCGGCCAACTCGAAGGCCAACGCGTCGGCGACCAGGCGGACGAACAGCCGGTCACGGGCGCGCCGCGAGGCGGCGTCGTCCCTCGGCCGGGGCGGGTCGTCCGCGCCGCGGGGCAGCCGGAGCAGGCGTAGGGCCAGGTAGCTGCGGTAGTCGTAGCGGCCGTCCCACTTGTCGAGCGTCACGTCGAGGAAGTCGCTCAACAGCCGCGCCTCGTCGCCGCCGGACGCCGTCGCGCCGGCCACTCTCGCCCGCGTCTCGTCGAGCAGGGCGAGGAGTTCCTTTTCGACGAAGTGTTTGCCGACCCGATGGAATTCGCGCAGCACCGCCGGGTAGGGAAAAGTGCGCGGGTCGGCCGTACCGGACAACCAGGTCGTCAATTCGTGCACGAAGCGCCCCTCGACATTTCCGAATCGGCACCACAATGGGAGGACGCCGGTCACCGCCGGCGAGTGCGGATGTCAGGGCTTGCCGGCACCGGAATCGTCGGCTGCGGGCTGGAGTCGGGCCTGCCACAAATCGGGAAAGAACCGGTGCCCGACAAGTTTGGCGAGCATGGTGGCCGGGCTGCCCGGGGTGCCGGCCGGAGCGTGACCGCCGACCCGCAGGGCCACCTGGTAGTGCCGCGTGCGCCACAGCGACACCCGCTCGTCCCACTCCACCATCGCCTCGGCCAGCCGGTGGACCGGGTCCGCCGGGTCTGCCGGGCGCAACGCCGCCACCGGGACGCCCCGGTCGGCGAGGCAGTCGGCGAACGCACACCCGAGTTGCCGGCTGGCCGCCTGGACCTGCCGCCAGCCGGGCGACTCGGCGCCGGAGCCGTTGCCCAGCGCGGGCTGCATCGCCTGGAAGTCCACGGGGGACAGGTGTCGGAACATCTCCAGCTGGTCGGTGACCAGCCGCACGGCGAGCGTCGCCCGCGCCAGCAGCGCCTCGGCCGCCGCCGGGTCTCCGCCGCCCAGCCGGGCGGTCGCCTCGGTCAACTCGGCCGCCGCCAGTTTGAGCCACAGTTCGGTGGACTGGTGCACCACCTGGAAGAGCAGTTCGTCGCGGTGGATCATCTCGGCCGGCGCCCGTTGCAGGTCGAGCAGCTCGTCCGTGCGCATATAGCGTGCGTAGTCGGTGGCGCCGCTGCCCGGCAGCACCGGCGACTGGTCACGCTTCACGGAATTGCCTTTCGGTCGGTTCGGCACGCCGGGATCAGCCGTGCGTCGGCGGCAAGTATGCAACGACGGGAAGCGATGCGCTACCCCTTGATTGCAATCTGTTTCCGTCCGGTCGAGAAAGGGCTGCGCGTCGCCCCGGGGGAGTGGCCGACGCATCATATTGGACGATCCGCGTCAATATGAGGTACGTCATTGTCGTCGGGGTCGGCGGTCGACCGACCTTGACATGTCGAACGTTTCCGTCGTGGTCCCCCGCTAGCCTCGATGATTCGCGCCTGACGCCGGCTCCTTCGGCCCGGCACGCCTAATCGTTGTTTATCGATGCTGCTGGGTTCCGGGCATGGTGGTGGG
>NZ_JBFAAF010000150.1:0-5534 GCF_040639595.1 Micromonospora sp. NPDC023814 | reverse complement strand
AACTCGTCGAACGACCCACCGCCGAACTCGACACGACCGACGCCGCAGCCGCCTGATCAAGATTTCTCATCCACAAGTCTTGACTATTGCTCCCGCGAAGTAGACACGTCATCCACAGGACTTGACGATTTCTCCCGCCAGCACCCCCAGGTCGTCACGGACGGCGGCGAAGTCCACACCATCCGTTACGGCAGCCGCTGTATCGCGTCCGGCCGGGTGTGCCCGGCCCGCTCGGCCAGCTGCCAGGAGCCCGGTCGCGAACGCCGCAGCCCACGGCGCGGCTCCACCCGCCCGAACCGGCCCCCGAAACACCCAAGCGCCCCGGCCAGGACCCGCTGCCAGCAGGCCAGGTTTAGGCTGTGGCACGCGGCCACCGCCAGATCCGAGGTCGTGTCCACAACGTACGGACGGATCAGGCGCTGGCCGCCTCGCGTCCACCCCACCCGAGCAGCAAAATCTCATGCGACGCATGGCCTGCTGGCGACCGAAGATCGCTAGCAGGCAGGAGACACCTTGGACCACCAGTAGTAGTCCGCGATGACGGGACACGTCCCACTTTTGACGACAAGGGTCCTCCAAACCGGGGATGCGGAGCAACATCGACCGTGGCTACTGTCTCGTCCATGCGCCGTACCCCTCCGTGCGCGAGCCCTAGCACCACCCAGCATGGCCCGTGCAGCGCTCCGCTATCCGTTCCAGTTCATGATCGACTCAGACCATGACCACCGTGTACCTGACGTCGTCTGGTGTCTCCGCCCGGCCCGCTGCCGCAACCCGTTGGCCCGCCGCACGGCGACCTCTCCGATCGGGGCAGCCCCACACGTCAGGGCCGACTAGTCCCCGGCCGATTCGCGAACCGCGAGCTCGTAGTGGTCCATCCTATAGAAACGCCCAGTGCCGTAAGCCTGAAATCAATGTCGCAGCCGGCTAATCGCGCGTGTGATGCGCCTGCGCCGGCTTTGGCGCTGCCGGCCGGCTCTCGAACTCTGACCCAGAGAAGCACAACGCCACCGTGCACTTTTCCAGCTCGCGATAAAGGCTGTCCTTGCACGCCAAGGGGCCGTCTCGACAACAGCCTGCAGTAAGTCGCATAGCCGGGAAGCACCAACTTGAGGAAACGCCTTGTTTCGGTCACTTGAAGACGGACTACGTGAATCCCTCTACGAGGGACGCTACGAGGAGCTTCACGGCCCGCTCTGCAAACTCTTCCACGACGACATTTTCCGCCGCAGCGACGGGCTGACCACGGCACAGCAGTGTCAGATTACCTACGATCGCCTGCGGTTTCTCAACACTCACACCGGACCTGGCAGGGCGCTGGTCCAAGACCCTGCCCGGCTGTTGGCGGTGACCGAGTGGAGTGGCATCGCCGATGGCAGCTTACTCGCGCTGGCAAGCATTCACTACAACCTCTGCATCGGTACGATGCTCGACGCCGGGGGTGGCCGGGCTGAAATCGACGGATACCTCACCGAGCTGGACGACATGAGCTCGACGGGCGTCTTCCTCGCCACCGAACTGGGCTATGGCAACAACGTTGCGTCGCTGGAAACCAAGGCGGTGTACGACCGCGATACCGAGGAGTTCGTCATCCACACCCCGAGCCCACAGGCCCGGAAATTCATGCCCAACACCGCACATCCGGGCGTACCCAAGATCGCGGTGGTGATGGCGCAGCTGATTGTGGACGGACTCAACCACGGGGTCTTCCCCTTCATAGTACGAGTCCGCGACGTGGACGGACCGTGCCCGGGCATCACGATCTTTCCGCTGCCAGAGAAGTCCGGATGGTCGCTGGACAACGCAATCACCTCCTTCGACCAGGTGCGTGTTCCCCGCGCCAACCTGCTCGCCGGACCGCACGGCGAGTTCACCGCGGGCGGCACCTTCACCAGCACGCTCGCTCTACGCCGCGGTCGTTTCCTTAACTCCATGCGGCGGGTGGGGTTTGGCAAGCTCATGTTGTCCGCGGCCAACGTCGCCATGGCCCGGGCCAGCACCTATATCGCGCTCCGGTACGCGCACCAGCGAATGACGTTCGGCGCCTCTGGGGAAACCGTGCCGGTCATCGCCTACCGGACGCACAAAGCTAGCCTGTTCGGCGCCCTGGCGCTCACCTACGCGATGACCTTTCTGGTCAACCACGCCAAGCACGCCTGGCTAGGGCGCGCCGACGACCTCGACCCCGAGATCGAGCGGATCCTGACCGCAACCAAGGCACTCTGCACCTGGGGCGCTGCCGACGTCTTCCGGGAGTGCCGGGAACGGTGCGGGGCCCAAGGACTATTCGCGGCCAACCGGGTCGCCGACTACATCATCACGAATCAGGGCGCCGTCACCGCCGAAGGTGACAACCAGGTCATCCTGCTCAAAGCGGCGCAAGAAATGACCCGAGGCAGGTCCTACGAGCCTCCGCCGATCAGCTCACTGCCCCCGCAGGGCCGGCAATTGGACGACCTTGACTGGCTGCTGTCGTTGTTTGAGCAACGCGAGGCGTTGCTGCACGGCGAACTGAACCGCCGCACCCGGCACCAGCGCGACAAGTCCCGCACCCGCTTCGAGGTCGCTAACGACTCGGCCAACCTGGCGCTGCGGCTAGGACGCGCCTACGGCGGTCGTCTGGCGCTACGGGAATTCTGCGCCGCGATCGAACGGACGTCAGACCCCGCGGCACAGCATGCCCTGGCGTTGCTCGCTCGGCTGTACGCGGTGCAGGAACTCGGCCGGGACTCTGGCTGGTTCCTCGCCGAAGGCCTGATCACCGCAGACCACGTCCGGCAGATCCCGGACTTCGTCGACTCGTTGTGCGCCGACGTGACACCGCACTCAGCCGCCATGGTGGAGGCCTTCGGCATACCGAACAGCATGCTGCAGGCGCCCATCGCGGCATCAGACTACGTCGCCCACTACGAGGACATACTCAGCCAGTACGGGAGTGTCCCTCATGTCCGTTGAGGCAGGATTCAACCCAGCTGAGAGCCGCGCGGCGGTGGTGTGCGGTGCGGGCGCGGCGGTGCCCCTGCACGTCGAGACCAACGACGACCTGGCGCGCCGGATGGACACCTCCGACGAGTGGATCCGGCGGCGAACAGGAATTGGGCAGCGGCACATCATCAAGCCGGGCGAAGCGACGTCTGATCTGGCCGTCGAGGCGGGACGGCTGGCCATGGAGTCAGCGGGTCTGAACGAAGTCGGCTCAGTCGTCGTCGCCACCACCACACCCGACCGCGTTTGTCCGTCCACCGCTCCCGAGGTCGCATCACGCCTCGGCCTCACCGGCGTCGCCGCGTTCGACGTCAACGCCGTCTGCAGCGGCTTTCTGTACGGGCTTGCCACCGGGGCAGGCCTGATCGCCGCTGGCGTTTCCGGCAGCGTCCTCATGATCGGCGCCGACACCTTCTCGACCATTGTCGATCCGCTCGACCGGTCAACTGCGCCGATCTTCGGCGACGGCGCGGGCGCGTTCGTGCTGCGGCGCGGCAGGTCGAGCGAGCCCGGGGCCCTCGGCCCGTTCGACCTGGGCAGCGACGGCCACAACAGCGACCTCGCGGCGGTCCCGGCCGGCGGATCACGACAAAAGGCGGCGGAAAAGGCCGGAGACCATTTCCTCGCAATGGCGGGTAAGGACATGTACCGCCACGCCGTGGATCGGATGACCTCCTCCGCCCTGCTGGCGCTGCGGCGCGCTGGTTGGACACCGGCCGACGTCGACCGGGTAGTCCCCCACCAGGCCAATATCCGCATTATTAAGGCCGTCGCCAAGCACCTCGCCGTGCCCATGGACCGCGTGATTGTCAACATCGACCGGCTCGGCAACACGGCGGCCGCCTCGATCCCGATCGCCATCGTCGACGCCATGGCCAAAGGCACCATTCAACCCGGTCATCGCGTGCTGGTCACCGGATTCGGCGGTGGCCTGACCTGGGGATCAACCACGCTGGTCTGGCCACAGATCAGCCTTCCCAACAGTTACGGGAGGTAGTAATGCTCGACACAATTCGCGATCTGCTTGTGGAGCAGTTCGAGGCCCAGCCGACGGACGTCCACCCGGACGCCGAGCTTGAGGACCTGCTGCAGGACTCGCTCGACATGGTGGAGTTCGGGGCTGCACTCGGCGAGGCCCTGAATGTCCACCTGAGCGACGAGGAGATGAGTGAGCTGACCACAGTGGGCGATCTGCTGCGACGGATCGAGAGCAAGGGCACAAGCGCCTAATGTCCAGCCGCACCGTGGCGGTCACTGGCCTTGGCTTGGTCACTCCCGCCGGTATCGGAGTCGGTGAGAACTGGCAGCGCATCTGCGGCGGCCGCTCCGCGGCAGCACGCGACCCCGAACTCGCCGACCTTCCCATCGATATCAGCTGCCGGGTGCCGGGTTTCGAGCCGGTGGCGAGGCTGGGCGCCACCCACGCGCGCCGGCTGGACCGGCACGTGCAGTTCGCCCTCGTCGCGGCGGCCGAGGCGCTGGCGGACGCCGGCCTCGATCATGAAACGTGGGATGGTGCCCGAGTGGCCGTCGTAATGGGTACTGGAGCCGGCGGTCCCGGCTCCAGTTACACCCAGCACCAACGGCTGATCGGTCACGGTTCCGCCAAGGTGTCAGCGCACGCCCTGCCGATGCTGCTTCCCAACATGGTGGCGGGCCAGCTCGCGATCGACTTCCATGCCACCGGCCCGAATCTCGTCACGTGCACGGCTTGCGCCGCCGGCACCACCGCAATCGGGATGGCGCGGTACTTGCTACTATCCGGCGCGTGCGACGTCGCCGTCACCGGTGGCGCCGAAGCTGCGGTCAACCCCCTGTTCATGGCGGGCTTCGCGCGGTTGGGCGCGCTGTCCCGCAGGCTCGACGAGCCGGCGCGAGCGTCGCGTCCGTTCGACGCCGCCCGTGACGGATTCGTCGCCGGTGAAGGCGCCGCGGTGCTCGTGATGGAACGTGTGGACGATGCGCACGCACGCCGGGCTGACGTACATGGATACCTGGCCGGATATGGAGCCTCCGCCGACGCTCACCACGTGACCGCGCCAGAGCCGGACGGGCGGGGAACCGAGCAGGCGATGCGCGCCGCGCTGGCTGACGCCGGTGCAGAGCCCGGTGACGTCGGACATGCCAACGCACACGGCACCAGCACCCCACTCAACGACCTCACGGAGGCCATGGCGCTTTGGCGAATCTTCGGTGACGGCGTCGTCGTCACCTCCACGAAGGGTGTGACCGGGCACATGCTCGGCGCGACGGGGGCGGTCGAGGCTGTCTACACGTTGCTGGCTTTGAAGAACCAGTGTGTCCCTCCGACGGCAAACGTGGAAAAGCTCGATCCGGATATCCCTGTGGAGATCGCGACGGGCGCGGTCCAGCCACGGCGCATGAGCCTCGCCATCAACAACTCTTGCGGGTTCGGCGGCCAGAACGCCGCTTTGCTGTTCAGCCGCGACGCTTAGTGGTTCAGGGCGTAAGTCCTTCGGGGGTTATGCGGCCAGGGCGTGTGCGGCAGGCTGGTGATCGCAGCCGGTGGGCTGTTGGAGGTTCTGCTC